>CAYHGN010000062.1:13234-20299 GCA_964356005.1 uncultured Sphingobacterium sp. | reverse complement strand
CCATGACAACTGCCAGCACCACTGTTTCCAATCCCTCCGAAGGGTAGGTTGGGATTTGAAATATGGATTACCACATCGTTCACACAAGTACCGCCCGCTGAGGTCTGCCTGATCGTATTCCTGATTACATTATCTGAACCCGAAAAAATATATAAGGCAAGTGGTTTTGGCTTGTGGTTAATAAAATCTATCGCCTGGTTAATTGACTCATAAGTAATTACAGGAAGCAGAGGACCGAATATCTCTTCCTGCATGATAGCCGAGGATTCCGAAACTTTGCTCAATAAAACCGGCTCAATTGTCTGGTCTTCATCATTGTCAATACCTCCATTGATGATAATAGCCCCATCTTTCACGGCATTATCTCTAAGTGCTTTCAATCGATTATAATGGCTGATACTAATGATCTTGCCGTAACTTCCCTTGTCCAGCTTATTGCCCTTGTAGAACAATTGCTCAATCTTTGATGCAGTTAGCCGGAGAAACTCCTGCTCCCTGCTTGAATGGATCAAAACATAATCAGGAGCGATACAGGTCTGCCCGGAATTCATAAACTTGCCCCAGACAATTTTTTCTGCGGCCTTTTGAAGATCGGCATCTTCAGTAATAATTGCTGGCGATTTACCCCCAAGCTCAAGGGTTATAGAACTCAGGTGCCTGGCTGCGGCAGCCATAATTACCTTGCCAATCTTCGGACTTCCTGTAAAGAAAATATGATCGAAAGGTAGTTCCAATAATGCTTTAGATACCTCAACACCGCCTTCAAAACAGGCTATTTCCTTTGAATTAAAATTATCATTTATCAATTTTAACAGAACTGAAGTAGTTGCCGGACTTAATTCAGATGGCTTGAGCATAGCACAATTTCCTGCTGCAATGGCCGAAACAAGTGGTGCAATCAGTAATTGAAAAGGGTAATTCCAGGGAGAAATAATTAAGGAGACACCCTTTGGCTCATAAAATATTCTGTTTTTTGTAAAAAAACTGCTCAAACCCGCTGAAACCCTGCGGGGGCTGATCCATGTAGACAGATTTTTTATTGCAAAATCTATTTCAGCATAAACAAAATATATTTCAGTCAGGGCTGCCTCGAACTCTGATTTTCGAAGATCTTTTTGAAGTGCCTCAAATATCAGCCCTTCATTTTCCTGAATCAGCATTTTGAGCCTCCTCAGTTTTTCCTTTCGCTCTGCCGCACCCGTACTGCGCAAAAGAATGCTATGAACTTTTTGCAGCTCAAAAATTTCGGTAATACTTTTATGCATATGGATCTTGCTCTGAGATAGACTCAGGATTTTCTAAAAATTTAATGGAGGATGATTTTGATGAAAGACCGTAGCTTTTTGATAAGCCTGTGCAACTTTCAGCAATTTTCCTTCCCCAAAAAGCTGTCCGGTAAAGGTAATACTACCCGGGAGACCGTTTCTAAACCCATTTGGTAAAACTACACAGGGATGACCACTTAAATTACTCGCACGCAAATTCATCCCAAAAGCGGGTGCAACAAACAAGTCAACATCCTTCATTTTCTGGTTCAACTGCTCGATTAGTATTGCTCTTGCCCGGTTTGCCTGAATATATTCTACAGCAGGAATAAAATTTGCAGAACGAAATCCACTCGGCCAGGCATTTTTATCCTGTCTCACGAGTAGGTCATCACGGTTTGAAAGACTCAGCTCTTGAAATGCTGCACCAGATTCTGCTGATAAAACGATGAGCATATCACTGTAAGGTAATGCAGGAAGCTCGAAGGGAATCAGTTCAGCACCTAATTCCTTCAACTTAATAAGTGTAATACTGTCATTTGATGAATTGGAATACTTGAGCTTGAATTCAGACCTGATATAGCCAATGCGCGTTCCTTTAAGACTTGTCCCGACAGGAGTTGTGTAATTAAAAGGTGCTGCAATAGCACTAAGATCCTTCCCGTCTACACCCTGAATCGCATTAAATACAATCGCGCAATCTTCAACACTCCGGGCGATTGGGCCTAACTTATCCATACTCCAGCTCAAAGCCATAGCTCCGTATTTACTTATACGACCAAAACTTGGACGAAGTCCACTGGTACCACATTCTGTAGATGGCGAAACAATAGAACCCAAAGTTTCTGATCCAATAGCAAATGGCAGGCAGCCTGCAGCAACTGCTGATGCAGAACCTGCAGAAGAACCGCTTGATCCACGCTTTATATCCCATGGGTTTTTTGTCTTTCCGCCAAACCACACATCCCCCATCGCTAATTCACCAAGGGTCATTTTAGCAATCAAAACAGCTCCTGCATTCTCGAGACGGGTAATAACCGTTGCGTCAACATCTATATTCTGATCCTTATAAGCAACTGATCCCCATGTAGTTTTGTAATCCTTGGTAGCCAAAAGATCTTTGACTCCAAATGGTATTCCATGGAGCAATCCCTTATATTTTCCGGACGCTATCTCTGCATCAGCCCTTCTGGCCTGCTTCATTGCCCGCTCATCGGTTATGCTTACCGCATAAAGCAATACCGGATTGTATTTCTTAATCCTTTCGATAAAAAAACGCGTTAATTCTACAGATGTAATCTGTTTGCTTTGTATCAATCCGGCAAGTTGAGTAATTGTAAAAAAAGCCAGTTTCTCCCTGTCTGCAGGAAGTTTAACCTGCTGCTGGGCAGAAACCTTAAAATAATTCGCCTGATCTGGGAATCGATAACCAGTTGGAAGTGGATTAAAGTTTAAAACAGGAGCAATGGAATTAGAAATGTTTAGCTTTCGCAGAGCTACATAGCTTTTTCGCCTTCTTTCCAGATCCTGAAGCATAGTATCCGCCTCCGCATCAGTGAAATTCAGTCCTAAAATTTTCTGAGCCTGTTCAACCAGGGCTACCGTAATTTTCTCTTCTTCAAGTTTTTGGGTGATAAAACCTCCCAGTGTAAAACTTAGGATGCAAAGAATTGTAATGATACTATTTCTACGTAAATGAAGTTTCATATTTGCTGATTTATCGATCTGAATAAATTTAATGAAAGAAACAGTAAATTAAGCCCTTTGATATTTATAATTATGATCAAACATATTTCTTTATTCTTAATCCTTAGTCTGTTTGGTCTTTGTCTGCAGGCACAAACAATAAAAACAGGAGTACTGGTGGTTGGAAATACGCCTGCAGGTGTTTCTGCGGCTATACAATCTGCGCGTTCAGGTGCCAAAACTACTTATCTGACACAATCATTAAGTGTAAATCCGGTTTTCGCTGAAGAAGATCTTCAATACTTGTGGAATATCAGAAATCATTACTTTTTGAAAGAGAGAAAAAAAAGCAAAGTAACTGATTCAATAATAGCCTTAAAAATCAATCTTGATAAAGCCACTGACCTGATTAAAAATATTGCAGACACTGTCAAAAACCTTAGTCTCAACCACAATAATGTTATTGATGAGATAAAAAAAGATGGGAAGGGCTGGGAGGTCCGGCTTAAAGGTGGACAGAAGATCAAGACAGATGTAATTGTGGATGCAACTGATAAGCTCACTTTAGCGTCTTTACTAAGAATAGACTTAAAAAAAGCCGTGAGCATTCCAGTCAAAAGTGATAACCCATTCGAAAATAAACTCATCAGAAGCGGATTGGCGACAGGATATCAGGAACTGGCTAACAATGAACGTTCTATTGCTTCAATCCCTCCGTCAGCCTTAATTCCGGCAGGTTTTGAAAATTTTATAGTCATTCCGAAACAGATCGGACAAGTTAAACCCGAAAGAATGGAGCTGGGGCAAGCTGCAGGAACTATTGCAGCTTATTGTGCATTTTTTAAAACTACAACTAAAACAATCAATATCAGGATAGTACAAGGTGAATTACTTGCATTTGATGCTGTACTGATCCCTTATTCTGATATTGACCTGAAAGATCCTAATTTTAAAGCCTTTCAGCAATTAGGGCTCAGCGGACTGATGAAATCGACCATAGTGAAAGAAGGAAATATTAACAAAATTAAATTTGATACCGCCGGAACCATTACTGCTGAAGAATTAAGGGCACCGATGAAAGAATTTTATACAAGAAGTCAGATTTGGTTTGCCGATAATAAATCAGATACCTTAACAATTGGTGATGCCATTAGCTTGTTTATGTTTACAGCAACACGAGGTGAGGAATTGAAAAAAGAAATTGAGGAGGGCTGGAAAGTGAGTTTCAAATTCAATAGTAAATTTGATTTGAAGAGAATTATTACCAGAAAAGAATTCGGGATTCTTGCTGACCGCTATCTTCAACCTTTTAATGTAAGAGTAGACCCGGCAGGAAATTTGATGCGCTGATTTATTAAATTAAATTGTGGAATAATGAAAAATTTGAGATCAATATTGACAATTTGTGGCTTACTGATGTTGAGCAATTCCATTATTGCACAGGGACTGAACAATGAAGTAGTTAAAGCGAACATGGTTGTTGACTGGGAAAGGGCAAAGCTCTATACCAGGGAATATCTGGATGCAATGCCTGAAGATGGAATTAATTTTAAACCCATTCCTGACCTCCGCAGTTTTGCAGAACAAATGCTGCATATGTCGCAGGGAACCATCGGATTAATTGCCAGTGGTACAGGTGCAAACCCGATTTACCAGGGAAAAGTACTCGAAAAAGCAGATGAATTCAAGAATAAAGCCACACTTACGAAGGTGGTGATGGAATGTTATGATTATGCTATTCAGTCGATAAGAAACATGGATGCTTCAAAAATGGATAGTCTGATCAAGAGAGGCAATTATGAAACAGACCAGTTTGGCTGGCTGAACAAAGCATTTGAGCATCAAACACATCATCGCGCCCAGACAACAATATATCTTCGTTTGAAAGGAATCAAACCACCAAATGAAAAGCTATTTTAGTCTGAAAAAACGCTTTTTTTCCTGATTTATAATTTTAAGGGGACTAACCTTCCTCATGCGGTAGCAATTAATTGCCGTTTCACCCAACTTTTCAATCAGTTTATAATTCACTATGGCACCTACTGCTGCGCCAATTATGGGAATGAGCTGTGCCATTTTCGCCAGATCAATATAATCGCGGTATTCCTGCTGAAAAGTTCTCCAGTCGAACTGATCAACATCCTCCGGCAAGGAAGCGATATAAGAATTCCAATCTGAAATCTGATGAAAAACCTTATGCCTACCCTGCTGACTTGAAAATGCCAGCTGGAAAATATACAATATGTAAAGCCGCTCCCTGTAGTCCTTAACATCATATCCATAAAGTGCTGCTACATCAAAAAGCAGTTTCATCTTAATTCCGATCAAAATCGGAAATTCCGCCAGACCCAGCAGAAAACCACCTGCTCCGGTCACTGCACCTTCGGCTGAAGCTGTTTTTCTGTAAAATTGTATTCTCTCCTTCACAAATGCCTCCCTAAGCTGCAATGAACTATCCTCCCTGGGTTCTTTGGTAATGTATTTGGCACCAAAAAGCACAGCCTTGACCATCTTTTCTATTGCTACCGTGATTGCATTATGCACTTTCTCAGGAATCAGTTTGTTCAAACGATTCTGAATTCCCTTTGAAGTAAGATCAAAAAAGCCGGGCTTTTTCAGGATCTTCTTTTTCCAGAGTTCGAGTTCTAAGTAGGCCTGTTCTTCGTATGGGAGCATAATAATTTAGTCCCATTTGATAAAAGGGCCAATTTCACAAGATACCGAATAATAATTTCAGATCGTATGTGGAGAATTTAAAATACATGCGACCACCTTCAGGGTCGGGAAACGAGATTGCATAGCATTTCTATAAACATGCGACCACCTTCCGGGGTCGAAGAACAATAAATTTATCCGGACACTAGTGATTCATGAATTTGTTCGTATAGGTATAACTCTTAACTTGCCATTTAAAACCAACTTCTATGCGTAAGCTTACTCTGCTCCTTGCCTGCATTTTTCTGCTCAATAATTTATTTGCACAGATATCCCCAAAAGAACATTTCGGTTTTACAATCGGGGATGATTATCAATTAGCCAACTTCACTCAAACGGCTGACTATTTCAAAAAGATCTCAGAGCAATCTGACAGAGTGAAACTTCTTGGTATAGGTATGACTGAAGAAGGCAGAACGCAACCCATGCTAATCATTTCTTCTCCCGAAAACCTAAAAAATCTGGAGCAGTACAGAGAAATATCCCAAAAGCTTGCCAGGGCAGAAGATTTATCTGAATCTGAAGCGCGGGTACTTGCAGAAAAAGGGAAAGCAATCGTCTGGATTGACGGAGGATTGCATTCTACAGAAACTCTGGGAATCCATCAGCTCATCGAAACCTTATGGCACCTGGTAAGCCGAAAAGATGCGGAGACCTTGCGCATACTTGACAACACAATTATTTTAATGACACATGCCAATCCCGATGGCCACGAACTGGTCAGCAACTGGTATATGCGTGAAGAAAAGCCCGAAAAACGTTCCCTGCAAAATTTACCTCGATTATATGAAAAATATGCAGGCCATGATAATAACCGCGACTTTTTTATGATGAATCTGAAGGAAACACAGAATATGAGCAGGCAATTATTTGTTGACTGGCTGCCTCAGATTATGTATAACCATCACCAGCGGGGCCCCGAGGGCTCAGTTGTTGCAGGCGCACCCTATCGCGACCCCTTTAATTATGTTTTTGATCCGATTTTAATGACCAGTCTGGATGCCCTTGGCGCAGCCATGAACTCAAGACTTAATGTTGAGAATAAACCGGGTTATACCCAAAAATATGGTTCCGTGTTTTCAACCTGGTATAATGGAGGTTTACGTACAACTACTTACTTCCATAATATCATCGGATTACTTACAGAAACCATCGGCGGACCAACACCTTCAGAGATATCACTTGTTCCGCAACGCCTGATTCCAAATGGTGGAACAACCTTTCCGGTTACCCCTCAAAAATGGCATTTCCGGCAGTCTATAGATTACTCGGTTTCATTAAACTATGCAGTTCTGAATTATGCAGTGCGTTATCGTGATGAATTATTGTTTAATATTTATCGGATGGGTAAAAATTCCATTGAGCGCGGAAGTAAAGATACCTGGGGGCTCTCCCCAAA
>CAYHGN010000062.1:0-13134 GCA_964356005.1 uncultured Sphingobacterium sp. | reverse complement strand
ATCAGGCTTTCAGGCCGCATGTGCTGGATATGTTTGAGCCACAGGATCATCCCAATGATTTTAAATACGAGGGAGGTCCTCCTATTGCTCCATATGATGCTGCCGGCTGGACACTTGCTTACATGATGCATGTGCAATTCGACAGGCTGCAGGATGATTTCAAGGGTCCTTTTGAGCGCATTCAATATGGCGAACTTCAAAGGCCTGAACCCGCAACACTCGCTGCTGCAAAAGCCTATCTGATTAATGCAGAATCGAATAATGCTTTTATCGCAGTTAATGAAGTATTAAAGGCCGGGGAAAAAGTTTACCGGATAAAGGCTGGGGATGAGCGCGGAGATTTTTATCTTCCCGGAAATCCAAAAACAAGAAATTTACTGCACAAAGTAAAAAGTGAAGCAGGATTGAAAATCAGAGAAAATTCAAAAGTGCCTGAAAATCTGACCAGACTTTCAGCATTACGCATTGGACTTTGGGATACCTATGGTGGCTCAATGTCTGCAGGATGGGTACGTTTATTAATGGAGCAATTCAACTTCAAAGCATCACTGGTTTATGCGAAAGATATTGAAGCAGGAAATTTGAATGAGAAATACGATGTGCTCATATTTGTCCCTGGGGCAATACCGGCATTCCCTGAAAGAACTGGAGGGGGAATTTCTTCAAATACCGGCCCAGATCCTGAGACCATTCCATTGGAATTCAGAGGACAATTAGGCAGGATTAGTGCGGATAAATCAATTCCGGAAATAAAAAAATTCATAGAGCAGGGTGGTAAAGTGGTAAGCATTGGAAGCAGTACGAATCTCGCCTATCACCTGAATCTTCCGGTAAGGAATGCAATGATAGAACTGGGTGCAAACGGTATAGAACGAAACCTGCCTGCCGAAAAATATTATATTCCGGGAAGTATTCTGAACGCTGATACTGACAATAAAATTCCTGCAGCCTGGGGTATGTCTGCAAAATCGGATATCTATTTTGATAGAAGTCCGGTGTTCAAAATTTCAACAGAAGCCATCGCAAATGGAAAAATCAAGCCTCTTTTATGGTTTTCAAATCCAGCCCCACTGCGAAGCGGTTGGGCATGGGGCCAGGCATACCTGCGCGATGGGGTAAGTGCATTCGAGGCCGAGGTTGGCAAAGGTAAATTCTATGCCTTTGGTCCCGAAATTACATTCAGGGCTCAAACACATGGAACATTTAAATTGCTTTTCAATCAGCTTTATGGGCATTCTGAATAGCAGGCTCAACTAAAATCTCTAAAAAGCCCGGAATTAAATTATTTATGTATTTTCATCGGTTGAAACTAACCGATTTCTTTCATGAATAAAATTTACAAAACCTCAGTTTTGTTGTGGGGTATTTTTCTCTTTTCCGGAGAATTAAATGCACAGGATTACAGCAATAACTCCAGGGTTTCGGAGCGGATAAATTCCCTCGCTAAAACCTATCCATCACTGGTAAAAGTTAAATCACTTGTCAAAACCGTTGGCGGAAAGGATATCTGGATGCTTAGCATTGGCAGCGGCAACACAGCGCAAAAACCGGCGATTGCCATTGTTGGGGGTGTTGAAGGTTCACACCTTCTGGGCACCGAGCTGGCTTTGGGATTTGCAGAAAAAATACTCAAAGACTCTGCAAAGGATAGTATCAAGGTGATTCTCGAGAAAAATACATTTTATATTTTTCCGAATATGAGTCCGGATGCTACTGAGCAATACTTCGCTCAGATACGCTACGCGAGAAGCGGCAATGCCAAGGCTACCGATGACGACCGCGATGGAAAGCTGAATGAAGATGGGTTTGATGACCTGAATAAGGATGGCAAAATAAGCTGGATCAGAATTGAAGACCCAACAGGAAAGTACCGTATCAACCCTGAGGAACCCCGTTCGATGATTCTTGCAGATCCAACTAAAGGCGAAACCGGTAAATACCTGCTTTTTTCTGAAGGCACCGATAATGATAAGGATGGAAATTATAATGAAGACGCTGAAGGTGGAGTTCATTTTAATAAGAACATGAGTTATGACTATCCGAATTTCGTTCCGGGATCAGGGGAACATATGGTCTCTGAAATTGAAAACCGGACTTTACTCGACAATCTGTTTGACATGTTCAATATTTATTCGGTTATAACTTTCGGACCCTATAATAACCTATCAGTACCTGTTGCTTTTAATGCACAGGCTGTTTCAAAACGTATCATTACCGGTTATTTTGAAGCCGATGCAAAGGCAAATACCCTGGTTTCTGAACTTTATAATAAAACCGTTGGCCTAAAAGATGCCCCAAAAAGTATTGCTGAAGGTGGTGATTTTGCCCAATGGGCCTATTTCCATTACGGCCGAAATAGTTTTAGTACCCCGGGATGGTGGGTGCCCAAAGCAAAAGCTGATACAGCGAAAAAAGTGAAGGAGCTAAAAATTGAAGATCCGACGGCAAATTACCTCAGATGGGCCGATAGCCAGGGACTGAAAAACAATTTTACAGAGTGGAAAAAGATTGAACACCCTGATTTCCCGGGACAAACAGTAGAACTTGGTGGAGTTGATCCTTTTGTTTTGAAAAATCCACCTTTTAATCTAATTGAAGATTTGGTGAAAAAGCATAGCGACTTTATTCTGGCACTTAGCAAGTATACTCCTTCTATTGATATCACAAACATAAAAAAAGAGAAATTGGGTAATGATCTGACCAGAGTCACAGTCAGTCTTATGAATAAAGGAATTTTACCAACCCAAACAAAGGTTGGTGAAAGAAGCTATTGGGTAAAGAAGCTATCTGTTAAAGTAATTCTGCAAGCAAATCAAACAATTATCAGTGGACGCAAAAACCAATCGATCGATGCCATTCAGGGACAGGGAAACCAAAGCATTTCCTGGTTGATCAAAGGTTCGGGTAAGCTGACAATTAATGCCGGTAGTCCGACGAGCGGAACAAAGACAGTCGAAGTCTCATTGTAACCGCAAGTTTTGTTTTGAATAATTAAATAGAAAAATATGAAAGCATTCATAAAGAAAATATTTTTTACCACTCCACTGCTTGCTCTGGCATTTACATTGCATGCGCAGCAACCCGAGCAAATTCTAAAAGCTTCGGGAAGTCCGGCAAACCCCAAAGTTCCGGTAAGCTGGAACCGTTATAATGATTATGCAGCTATTACTGAGATCTGTAAAAAGCTCGCAAAAGCCTATCCCGATTTGGTAAAGCTTGAATCAATGGGAAAATCACACCTTGGAAAAGAAATGTGGGTGATGACGATCTCTGATTTTAAGAAGGGCGATCCGGGAAGAAAACCTGCGATGTATATTGACGGGAATATCCATTCAAATGAAATTCAGGGCAGCGAATTCGCGCTGTATACGGCATGGTACCTTGCCGAGTCTTTTGGAGATACAAAGCATATTCAGGACTTGTTAGAAGATAAAACTTTTTACATCTCACCAACCATTAACCCTGATGCCAGAGATAATTTTATCCATAAGGCAAATAATGCAAATTCCCCACGTTCAGGTATGATTCCGGTAGACAATGACCGCGATGGTCAAATAAATGAAGATGGCTATGATGACCTTGATGGAGACGGGCATATTGTTTTCATGCGCCGGAAAAATCCGAATGGCCGTTTGAAGCCTGATCCCGAAGATCCGAGAAGAATAATTAGTGTTGGTGTTGACCAGCAGGGAGAATATGAGCTATTGGGTTATGAGGGAATTGACAATGACGAAGATGGTGATGTGAATGAAGATGGAGAAGGTTTTTATGACCCTAACCGCGATTGGGCATGGAACTGGCAGCCAAATCACATACAAAGCGGTGCTTACAAATACCCGTTCTCAATACCTGAAAATCGCTCAATTTCTGAATTTGTGATGAAACATCCCAACATTGCAGCAGGTCAGTCGTACCATAATAATGGCGGTATGATCCTACGAGGGCCGGGAGCACTTGAGGACGTAAACACCTACAATGCCCAGGATGTTCAGGTTTATGATGCCCTTGGCAAAAAAGGTGAGGAACTGATTCCCGGTTATAAATATCTGGTTGTATATAAAGATTTGTACTCTGTTTTTGGCGGCGAACTGGACTGGTTTTATGGCGGAAGGGGTATTTATACTTTCTCGAATGAGCTATGGACACAATTTCTCATGTATAATAAACCTGCTGAAAGAAATGCCCAGTCTGAACAATATTCTTTCGACCGGAATCTGCTATTTAATGATGCTTTTGTCAATTGGAAAGCGTTCAAACATCCGCAATATGGTGATATAGAGATCGGTGGTTTTAAGAAATCATTTGGCCGTCTGCATCCCGGATTTTTGCTCGAAAGCGATGCACATCGTAATATGGCTTTCACCTTATATCATGCCTATCATACCCCGAAACTTTCTGTCGAAGATATATCTGAAAAGGATTTGGGTGCCGGATTAAAGGAAGTAACTGCGGTCATTGCCAATAAGCGGCTGATGCCAACACATTCAAGCCAGGATCTGAAGTACAAAATTGAGGTTCCAGATCTGGTTAGTCTGAAGGGAGCAAAAGTGATAGCAGGAATGATCGTTACCAACCGTGATTTGAATATTGCTGAGGAACAAAAAAATGATCCTGAAAACATCAAGGTGCCAAATATCCCGGGAAACGGAACAATTACAGTTAGGTGGATTATCCAGAACGGAGAAAAATACCAGGTAAACGTTGACAGTAAAAAGGGTGGAACTGCGAGTAGAACAAAATAATTATGAAACTGCCCTTCTTCACAATAACACTGCTCCTTTTCACTAACCTTCTTTTCGCACAGGGAGATAAGGAGTTCTTTAAAGCAATTCGCTCACTTGAAGGCAGAACCATTTATGGGAAGGCTATTTACATGCCTGATACCACAAAGACAAATGATTTTTGGGGTAAAGTACTCAGTTTTAAAGTCAACAGAAATAATAGATTTGAACTGAAGTTACCTTTTAATGTTGGCGAAAATCAAACACGCACCTGGATACTTACAAAAACGAAAGGTGGAATCCGTCTGAAGCATGATCACCGGCATACTGATGGTAGCCCTGACAGTATCACTAACTATGGCGGAGATTCTGACCAAAAAATCAGTACCCAGCTTGCACAGTATTTACCTGCTGATGAATTTACCTCAAATTTAATTCCGGCAGCCAAAACTAACCGATGGATCATGGAGTTTAGTCCCGATAAAAAGAAATTTTATTACATCCTTGAACGAAATAATGAGCTTCGATTCAAGGCAGAATTCAATTTAAAGAAAGATTGAATAGAATGAATAGAAAATAATTCATTAGAAGAAAATAACATGAAAAGAATCATATTTTGCCTTTTTCTGGTTTCACCCTTAGCACTATTTGCTCAGGATTTAGGGAGCCTCAGCGTAGAAAAAATTATGCGCGATCCGAAATGGATGGGTGTTTCCCCCTCTAACATCAAATGGGATGATAACAGCAAAAACATCTATTTTAACTGGAATCCTGAAAAGGAACAGGAAGATCCTTTGTATCAGATTTCTTCTGATATGCGCAAGCCCCGGAAAGTATCCGAAGAACTGACGAAAAACCTGGATAAAGGAACAATTATTTATACAAAAGATCGGACTAAAGTACTTTTTGAGCGCAAGGGAGACCTTTTTATCAAAACGATTAGTACCGGTGAGGAACAGATGCTCACGAACACCCTTGAACGGGAAGCTAACCCTGTGTTTGACAAAAGCGAAAGCAAAGTGCTTTTTCAGCGTGGGGATAACCTATTCAGCATCTCCATTAGCGGAGGGAAACTGGTACAGCTTAGTAATTTTACCCGCTCTAAAAAACGTCCTGAAAGTCAACTATCGAAACAGGATCAATGGCTCAGACAGGATCAGATTAATGAATTTGAGATCATAAAAAAGAGGGAAGCTGATCGAAAAGAGCAGGAGGCAAAAAATAAATCAAATGAGCCAAAAGGTCCGAAAGAATTCTACCTTGATGAGCGCAGTTTTATGAATAGTTTACGACTAAGTCCGGATGAAAAGTTTATCGCCTTCCGGATTATGAAACGAGCAGAGGGAAATAAAAACACCATTGTTCCAAATTATATTAGCACAACAGGATACACTGAAGATATCAGCGGACGTACGAAAGTAGGTAACGCTTTGCCTGGCTATGAAAGTTATCTTTATGATATCCAAAGGGATACGATTTATGCTATCTCTACCAAAGAGATTCCGGGAATTAAAGATTTGCCTGATTATGTAAAAGAATATCCAAAACAGCTGGAAGAAAGAACAAAGAAAAATGAGGATCGTAAAGTCTCGATCAATGGCCCATTTTGGAATTCTGATGGCTCATTGGCTGTGGTTAGTGTTTCGGCACTCGACAATAAAGACCGCTGGATCATGAAACTGGATCTCCAAAGCGGCAAATTATCACCTCTTGACCGGCAGCGGGATGAAGCCTGGATAGGTGGCCCTGGAGTTGGTGGTTTCTTTGGCGGGAGCAATATTGGATGGATTGACAACAGTACGATCTATTTCCAAAGCGAGGCTACCGGATACTCCCATATCTATACCCAGAATGTAAATACCGGGGATAAAAAGCAGCTAACCGCCGGAAAGTATGAAGTACAAACACTTCAATTATCAAATGATAAGAAAAGCTTTTATTTCACTGCCAACATGGAGCATCCTGGTATCACTCATTTTTACCGGATACCAGTTACAGGTGGAACATTTGTGAAACTCACATCGATGAAAGGAGGCAATGAAGTCAGTCTTTCTCCTGATGAAAAATGGCTTGCTATCCGCCATTCTACTTCAAACAAAATATGGGAACTATACCTGCAGGATAATAAAGCAGGAGCAAAAGCAGAGAAGATTACCAGCTCCAGCAGCGCTGAATTTGATTCTTACAAATGGCGGAAACCTGAGGTACTGAGCTTCAAAAACCGTCACGGTTCAGATATATATGCCAGGGTTTATAAACCTGAAAATCCTGCTCCCTCAAAACCTGCAGTAGTATTTGTTCATGGTGCTGGTTACTTGCAGAATGTGCATTATTGGTGGAGCCAGTATTTTAGGGAATACATGTTCAATAACCTGCTTGCTGATTTGGGATATACAGTAATAGACATCGATTATACAGCAAGCTCAGGCTATGGACGGGATCACCGTACCGGAATATACCGTCATATGGGCGGAAAAGACCTGAGCGACAATGTTGATGGGGTTAAATTACTCATTGAAAAATACGGTGTTAATCCTAAAAATGTCGGTATTTATGGGGGCTCATATGGAGGATTCATGGCATTGATGGGCTTATTCAATGAACCGGATGTATTTAAATCGGGTGCTGCACTTCGTTCTGTAACCGACTGGGCACACTATAATCATGGATATACTGCAAACATCCTGAATGAACCTGCAAATGATGAGATTGCATATAAAAGAAGTTCGCCGATCTATTTTGCAGAGGGTTTAAAAGGTAATCTGTTGATGGCTCATGGAATGGTAGATGTGAATGTTCATTTTCAGGATATCATACGTTTATCACAAAGGCTCATTGAACTTAAAAAGGAGAACTGGGAACTCGCTGTATATCCGGTTGAAGATCATGCGTTTTTGGAGCCTTCAAGCTGGACAGATGAGTATAAACGAATCCTAAAATTATTTGAAAAAACACTCAAATAATTGGCACAGATACCTAAAAGTCTGTAAATGAGTAATTTTCGTAATTTTTATTTATAAAAAATGTGGAAAACTTATTTTAGAAAAATAATGAAAAAGTGTAATTTTATAAAATAAAGGTTAATCAACCTTAAGGCTATTTGTCTTACGAAAGTAAAAACGCATTTCAGACATGCAGTGATTGTACTCTGAGAGGTGGGGAAAGGCTTTAAGGATCTACAAGTTTTTAATTGTAATTTTTGGGGAAACGGTCAGATATTCTATATCTGACCGTTTTTTTCATTTATAGCCTTTCTTTCAATTGATTAATCCGGGAGCTTAATCAATTGTAAAGGGCTTCAGACTGATTTCCTTATTTAAAGATTGGGAGGTTCCCTTCCGCTGAATGACAATTCGGGTGAGATAGATAGGGAGATTCCGGCCTTCGCCGGAATCGGATCTAGCAAACCAATCACCGGTAAGATTATACCTATAAGGTTAAATTTTTCTATAAGATTGTAAACAATATTCCCGCATTCCCAAGTTATGTATTTCGATTCCAGCGAAGGCTGGAATCTCCTCACCCCCAGCAAAGCTTGTCATTCTCGCGAAGGTGAGAACCTCAAGCAACATACCCTAAAATATCCGATCAACAAAGGCTGGAATCTCCTCACCCCCAGCAAAGCTTGTTATCCTCGCGAAGGCGAGAAACCCCCGACAACATATCTTACTATGCCCGATCAGCGTAATACTGAAATCTCCACAATCCCCAAAAACGTGTGTCATTCAAGGAAAGCCGGAACCTCCCAAATAGAATCTTAGCCTTTTAAAGGTAAATTTTTTGTGTCATCACCTTCAGGCATAGATTTTTCCATATTTTCGGGTATTATGGATTGCATACTATGAACATTCGTCAATTAGGGTTAAGTCTTTTTCTGTTTTTTCCACTTTTCGTTTCCGGGCAAAGCTCCATCCAACTTAATTCATCAGAAATTAAGCTTGGACTCAAAAAATTAAATACCCTGGGTTCTGCATTATACATAGCAGCGCATCCTGATGATGAAAACACTCGCTTACTGGCATATCTTGCTAAGGAAAAGAAATTCAGAACAGGTTATTTATCACTGACCAGGGGTGATGGAGGACAAAACCTGATTGGAAATGAACAATCTGAATTACTCGGACTTATACGTACCCAGGAATTACTTGCTGCCCGGCGCACCGATGGTGCGGAACAATTCTTTTCGAGGGCAATTGATTTTGGATTCTCAAAAAATTCGGATGAAACTTTTAGAATCTGGGATAAAGAACAAATCCTTGCCGATGCAGTATGGGTAATCAGGAAGTTCAAACCGGATGTGATTATCACCCGCTTCCCTGAAGATGAACGTGCCGGACATGGTCAGCATGCTGCATCTGCAATCATCGCCCGTGAAGCATTTATTGCCGCAGCTGACCCAAAGCGTTTTCCTGAACAACTAAAATATGTAGAAGCATGGCAAACCAGACGAATAGTTTGGAATACCTATAATTTCGGATCAATGAATACCACCGCCGAAGATCAGTTAAAGCTGGATGTTGGTGCTTATAATCCTTTGCTGGGTAAAGGTTATGGCGAAATCGCCGCTGAGAGCCGTACCCATCATAAAAGTCAGGGTTTTGGAAGCGCCAGACAGCGTGGACAGGCAGTAGAATATTTTATTCATACAGCAGGAATTTTATCAAAGAACGACCTCTTTGAAGGGATAAACTCAAAATGGAACCGTGTCCCGGGAGGGGAAGAAATCGGGAGGATGATAAATGCCGCAGATCAGAATTTTAAAACTGATGAACCTTCAGCCTCCGTTCCAGCATTAATCAATATCCTCAAAGCAATTGACAGATTACACGAAGGTTACTGGAGGGAACAAAAATCCAAAGACATAAAAGATCTGATTGCAGCCGCCGCCGGACTTTGGTTTGAGTCCTATACTTTACAGGCCGTACAGGCATTGGGCGACAGTATCCGACTACGTTCGGATATTGTACTTCAATCAAAAATACCCGTTAAATTACTGAGTGTAAACAGAACAATACAGGATTTTGACCTTAAAGAAGGAATATCAAAAAGTATTCAAAACAGGGTATTGGCAAAAGAGATTACAGAACCTTACTGGCTGTTCGGAAATCATCCCATGGGGATGTTCAAAATCGATGATCAGCAATTAATTGGCTATCCCGAGAAACCCAGTGCGGCCACAATTGACTTCAGTTTCAGGATTGCAGATCAGGAAATTTCATACCAGCGACCCCCGGTTTATAAATATACCGATCAGGTAAGGGGCGAGGTCTATCAGCCATTAATCGTTGCACCTGCTGTTACAGCCAGTATCGCTGATAAAGCCTATGTTTTTTCAGGAAATACTGCTAAAACAATACAGGTATCACTGAAAAGTTTTCGCGATAAAACCGAAGGCAGCCTGAGTCCGCAAGTACCTTCCGGATGGAAAATTGAACCTCAAAGAATTGAGTTTAATCTTCCTAAAAAAGGTGATGAAAAAACAGTTCAGTTTACAATAAGCCCCAGCGAGCAGGCTGAATCCGGAAAATTTACACTTAGCATTCAGTCGGGTGGACAAAGGTATAATAGGGCTCATCGAATCATAGATTATGCTCATATTCCAATTCAAAATCTTTTTCCGCTTGCGGAAGCAAAAATCGAAAGGGTTGAACTTAAAACCGGAGGTGAAAAGGTCGGATACATTTCAGGAGCCGGTGATCTGATCCCTGAATCCTTGCAACAAATTGGTTATCAGGTTAGTACCCTGTCCGAAAGCGAGATAATGAATACTGATCTTTCACAATACGATGCAATCATCACCGGGGTGAGGGCTTATAATGTTAATGAAAGATTAACTCTTATGCAGCCTAAACTGATGGAATATGTGAGTAAAGGGGGAACTTTGTTGGTTCAATACAATGTCAGTAATCCATTGCTGGTACAGAATATTGGCCCTTATCCATTTAAGATCACGCGCGACAGGGTAACTGATGAGAATGCGAGTGTAAGATTTCTAGAAAAAGATCATCCTGTTTTGAACTATCCCAATAAGATCACAGCCAGAGATTTTGAAGGATGGATTCAGGAAAGAGGCCTTTATTTCCTTTCGGATGCTGATCCAAAATACCGTCGTATATTAAGTATGAATGATCCGGGAGAAACTCCAAAAGACGGGTCACTACTGGTTGCCGATTATGGCAAGGGAAGATTTGTATATACCTCCCTTGTTTTTTTCAGGGAATTACCTGCCGGAATACCCGGTGCATACAGATTATTTGTAAATTTGATCACAAAACAAAAAGATTAATAAAGATGAAAACTGAAAACTCTGCAAAAACTAATAGTGCTTATTATATCGTTCCAGCCGTATTATGCGGTATCCTTACTGCCTGGGTGGCTACAGGATCTCTCGGTTACATGGTGTTAGGTGCAATATTAGGTCTTCTTACCGCGGGCTTCTGGGCTAATGTTGTTCAGCATGGAGAAGAAGCCTGATCAGGATCTTCCACCTTTTGTAAAGACATGGAACCAGTTCTACTATCTACTGATAGTATGGCTGGTACTTCTTATTATCTTGTTTTATCTGTTCACTAAAACTTTTGAATGAGCGGGATTGACTGGATAGTACTGTTTACTACCCTACTCATAATTGTCGTATATGGCATTTACAAGAGTCGGGGGACAGAAAATATAGAAGGTTACCTGCTTGGAAATCACTCTTTTCCCTGGTATAGTGTAACCTTGTCGGTTATGGCCACACAGGCCAGTGCAATTACTTTTCTTTCGGCTCCCGGACTTGCATTCTCGTCGGGGATGGCATTCGTCCAGTTCTACTTTGGTCTTCCGCTGGCCATGATAGTACTCTGTATCACCTTTGTACCCATTTTTCATAAACTCAAAGTTTATACCGCATACGAATTCCTTGAAAATCGCTTTGACCTTAAAACAAGGGCATTAACTGCCTTTTTATTCCTGATTCAACGGGGATTATCAACCGGAATCACCATTTATGCCCCTTCGATCATTCTCTCCACGATTCTTAATATTGATACTACTATTACAACACTTTTTATCGGCGGACTTGTAATCAGTTATACGGTTTATGGTGGCACCAAAGCAGTTTCCTATACCCAAATGCTGCAAATGGCTGTGATATTTTCAGGGATATTGATAGCAGGAATTCTGGTTGTAAAAATGCTGCCTGAAAGTGTGGGATTTGGAAAAGCCTTACAGATAGCAGGTAAAATGGGGCGTACGAATGCAATAGATTTTTCCTTCGACTGGAATAATCAATATACTGTTTGGAGTGGGTTGATTGGGGGATTTTTTCTTCAATTATCCTATTTCGGAACCGATCAGAGTCAGGTAGGCCGATATCTTACCGGTTCCTCAGTTGGTCAAAGCAGGCTTGGATTATTAATGAATGGTCTTTTAAAGATCCCTATGCAGTTTTTGATTCTTTTGATCGGAGTACTTGTATTTACCTTTTATCAGTATCATCAGCCACCAATATTTTTTAATAGTTATGAACTTGGCAAGCTGGAAAAGAGTCAGTATAACAAGGAACTGGAACAGATAAAAACAGATTATTCAAATGCATTTACTGAGAAACAGGCAGAAATCAATCGCCTGGAACAGGCAATGGATGCAGAGGATGAGGCAGCAATAAATACACAACGTACAATTCTGGAGAATGCCGATAAAAAAACCAAAGCAATCAGGCAGCAGGCTGTTGACCTGATGAAAAAAAATGATCCTGAAGCAGAAACGAATGACAATAATTATGTCTTCCTCAGTTTTGTCACTAAATATCTTCCCCAGGGACTAATTGGCTTACTGATTGCAATCATTTTCCTGGCTTCAATGGGATCCACTTCAAGTGCATTAAATTCACTGGCTTCAACTACCGTTATTGATATTTATAAGCGATTGGTCAATCCGGATGCCACAGACGAAAAATACCTTTCGGTATCCAGATGGATAACCATAACATGGGGGATATTTTGTATCCTGATGGCATTATACGCAAGTAAAATGGGTAATCTGATTGAGGCGGTTAATATTTTGGGGTCATTATTCTATGGAACAATTCTCGGCATTTTCATAGTTGCCTTCTACTTTAAAAAGATCGGAGGATCAGCTACCTTCACTGCAGCCATCATTACTGAAATTATAGTATTTAGCTGCTGGATGATGGATGTAATGGCTTTCTTATGGCTGAATGTGGTAGGTTGTTTGCTGGTGATGTTGATTGCTGTGATACTACAGAAATTTCAAAAAAATACACTCGAAGCCCCTGAAATATAGAATAATACAATTGTTACATGACACCATTACGGTCGCTCAATAGGCTCCAGCTTTAGCTGGGGTTAACGAGTTTGTTTGTTTTAAGGAATGGTAGATGTGGATTATTTACCGGCATTTCGGCGCTGAA
>CAYHGN010000061.1:6974-20432 GCA_964356005.1 uncultured Sphingobacterium sp. | reverse complement strand
TCCGATAATCCTGTCGAATTAGGAAAAGTGTCTGCAGCCGCTGCAATTGACGGAATTAAAAAGTCTATTTCAGAAAAGGGACAGGCTAATGTTATTCTTGCAACAGGTGCAAGCCAGTTTGAGACATTGAAAAATATTGTACTTGATCAGAGCATTGACTGGTCTAAAGTGGTGATGTTTCACCTGGATGAATATATCGGATTACCGGAAACAGAACCGGCAAGTTTTAGAAAATATTTAAAAGAACGCTTTCTTAATCTGGTCGCTCCATTAAAGGCCAGCTATCTTGTTAATGGTGAGAATGATCCCAGTGCAGAATGCAAGCGTTTAAACGAGATTATTGCAGAACATCCAATTGATGTCGCATTGGTAGGGATTGGTGAAAACGGACACCTTGCTTTTAATGATCCTCCCGCAGATTTCGAGACTGAATTGCCCTACATAGTTGTAAATTTGGATGAAAAATGTCGTTTACAACAGTTTAATGAAGGTTGGTTTAACTCACTCCAGGAAGTCCCGAAGCAGGCTATCAGCATGTCCATCAGGCAGATATGTAAGTCAAAAATGATTATATGTTCAGTCCCGGATTCCAGAAAAGCCGAGGCAGTCAAGAATTCATTGGAGAATGAGGTTAGTAATAATTTCCCTGCCAGTATCTTGCAGACTCATTCCAATTGCATTTTTTATCTTGATAAACCTTCAGCAGCCTTACTTACAAAAACTAATTAATACCAAAATGAAACGCAGAGATCTGATTAAATACTTATCCGTGGTGCCTTTAGCGGGCGGACTTAGCGGTGCTCCGTTCAATACAGCTAATGCTGCTGCAAAAGTACTTGTAAAACGTGACCTGATCAAAGAACTGGGCTTGCGAACCTTTATCAATGCTTATGGAGTATACACCACTCATACCGCCTCATTAATGGCTGATGAGGTTATGGACGCCATTAAGGCTGCTTCAAAAAAGTATGTATTGTATAATGATCTTCAGGATAAAGTTGGAGAAAAAATAGCCGCTATATGCCATTCAGAAGCTGCTATGGTCACATCCGGCTGCTGGTCGGCACTTGTACTTGGAACTGCCGGAATTCTGACAGGAATGGATAAAGCCAAAGTTGCCATTTTGCCTGATGTATCTGGTTTTGAAAGAAACGAGGTTATACTTCAGAAAACACATAGCGGATCTTATGATCATGCTTTAACAAATACAGGTATTAAACGAGTTTTTGTCGAGACAGCAGAAGAAATGGAAGCTGCTATTAATTCAAAAACCGCGATGACCTGGTTTTACAATGAAGCTGATCCATGGGGTAAAATAGGTCATCAACAATGGCTGGCTCTATCTAAAAAGCATAAAATACCTGCAATGATTGATATTGCGGCCGATGTACCTCCTGTTGAGAATTTATGGAAGTTCAATGATATGGGCTATGATGTGGTTTGTGTTTCAGGTGGGAAAGCGATTCGTGGACCTCAGAGTGCAGGTATTTTAATGGGCAGAAAAGAGATTATTGCAGCTGCCCGATTAAGTGCGCCTCCGGGAGGAGGGAATATCGGCAGGGGTATGAAAGTGAACAAGGAGGAAATATTCGGAATGTATGCTGCTCTTGATCGTTTTGTTAATCTGGATCATGGGAAAGAATGGCAGATGTGGGAAGACCGTGCCAATGTAATCCTAAATGCTGTAACTAAAGTGAACGGGGTGAAGGCAGAAATTTTTGTGCCACCAATCGCCAATGTTACTCCAACCCTCCGAATCTCCTGGGATCAGTCCTTGATTAAGTTAAGTCCGAGGGAGATGAGTTTAAATTTGCGCAATGGTGAACCTTCTATTGAAGCACCTAAGAGTATCAATGATGCAATGATACTTTCGGTATGGATGATGCAGCCGGGAGATGCAAAAGTCGTAGCAAAGCGATTTACAGAGGAACTGATGAAAGCCAGAGTTTAAAAAGCCGGGCAATTTTTAATTTTTAATTTAATTTATACTTCATGCTACGCAAACTATCGCTGCTTTTATTGGCAATAATGTTGATCTCAAACACTGTTGAGGCTCAAAGACCCTATAGAATACTTATAAAGGGTGGTCATGTAATTGATGCAAAGAATAGCATCAACGAGAAAATGGATGTGGCCATTCAGGAAGGGAAAATTGTCAGGGTTTCAAAGAACATTGATACTGCCCTTGCAGTTCAGGTAGTTGATGCTGCCGGAATGTACGTTACTCCGGGACTTATTGATTTGCATGCCCATGTTTTTTATGGTTTTGACCCTGATAGTTATCTGAGTGGGGGTACAGTAGCCGTTCTCCCGGATCAGTCTACTTTCCGTGCAGGAGTTACCACAGTTGTGGATGCAGGAGGAGCCGGTTGGAGATCCTTTCCAACTTTTAAGAAGAATATTATTGATGTTTCAAAAACACGGGTTCTTTCCTTATTGAATATTGTAGGAGAGGGAATGAGAGGTATTGAAAAGTATGAACAAAATGTTAGTGATATGGATGCAAAAAAAACCGCAGAAGTTGCACTTGCAAATAAAAATGATGTTGTTGGTTTTAAGGTTGCTCATTTTACAGGTTCTGAATGGACTCCAATCAGCAGGGGAGTGGAAGCAGGTAAATTGGCGAATATGCCCGTGATGATTGATCTGAATACCTTATTTATTTCTATTGAGGAATTATTTACAAAATATCTTCGCCCGGGTGATATTTATACACACACTTTTATACAATCCTCAAGGGGAGTGGTTGAGCCCATTGTCGATCTTAAAACAAAGAAGTTTAAACCATTTGTACTTGAAGCTCAGCGGAGAGGGATCATATTTGATGTTGGTTTTGGTGGAGGCAGTTTTAATTTTAATCAGGCTTTGCCGGCTCTGAAAGCCGGATTTTATCCGAATACCATGGGGACAGATCTGCATCAGGGCAGTGTGAATGGTGCAATGAAAGATCAGTTGAATGTTTTATCCATATTCATGGCAATGGGAATGAAATTTCCTGATATGATCAAAGCCAGTACCTGGACACCGGCACAGGTTATTAAGCGCGAAGAATTGGGAAATCTTTCAGAAGGTACAATTGCTGATGTTGCAATCCTGAGTATTCGTGATGGTAAATTTGGCTTTAGGGATGTAGCTGGAAACAGATTTGATGGTAAGCAAAAGATTGAATGTGAACTCACCATTCGGGATGGAAAGATTGTTTATGATTTGAATGCGATAGCCGGGCTGTTGAATCAGTCTAAATAAATACTGGTTTTAGTTAGATTGTCAATGACATTTTGATCGCTTTGTCTTAGGTATTTGCTTTCAAAATTCACTTTGTGTGAACTTAAATTAGAATGTGCAAAAAAAAAATATTTTTTTTTTGGATTTTCGGGTACGTAAACGTAATTTACAATTAAATAACATTGGAAAATTTAATTCTCCGCTGAGATTAGTTTTTCTATTGTATATTTTATTTAAAAATGTAAAAATGGCTTATGAAACTGATCGGCATCATTGTTTGAAATATTCTCATCCAAAGATTTAATTGATTTTTTGATAGCGTATTCTTAAATTTAGATGAGCGCTTTATTTTTTACACACAAAAGGTTTCGATTTTTTTGCAGATCAGTCGATATACATCTCAGGATAGCTTTGTCAATATAGTTTTGAATTGTTGTATTGTTTCAAAAAATAATAAATGGAAGATATTAATCCGGAAGTTCAAGATGACAAAATGCTTTTGCTGCAGTTGCAGGAAGGTAAAAGGACTGCCTTTAATATTTTGTATAATAAATATTGGGAACAAACCTATTCAAATGCTTATAAACGATTAAGAGATGAAGATCAGGCAAAGGATATTGTGCAGGAAATTTTTGTTAGCATTTGGGTGAACAGGCATAGCCCGATAAATAATCTTCCTGCTTATTTAAGCATATCAGTCCGTAACCAGGTATTTAAACTCGCTGCAAAAAACAAAAATTTAACCCCCTATCTGGAAGTTTTTGATAATATACCTGCCCGGAATGAGATGGCTGACGCCAATTTATTATGGCAGGAATTTTACCAGTCTTATGAACAATTACTTTTGACTCTTCCCCCAAGGAGACAGCAAATATTCAGACTACGCTTTCATGATGATATTTCAACAAAGACAATTGCGAGTCAGATGCGGATTTCAAGAAAAACTGTTCAGAACCAATTGGGAAAAGCAATAGAACAATTAAGGGTTTTCTTTTACTAAGCATTCTCCGACTTACGAAATCACCTAAGCGTCAAGAAAGTCGATTTCGTCAGTCGCAAATCCTGATAAGCGACTGACGAATTTAATTTGCATAGCGCCTAAGTAAATTCGTAAGTCTGAATTCTCCGACTTACGAAATCACCTAAGCGTCAAGAAAGTCGATTTCGTCAGTCACCCTATACAAAATTGGCTTAGTCTTCACTTGTGCAAAAGCGAATACGAATTCCCTTTGGTCGGTGTTATCACCGTACCAAAACATCGATTAAGAATACATTCCTTTTTGTTGGCTTTTCCCTCTTTTCATCACGTGGTCGGTGATAACACCGACCACAGGGAAATCATCATATAACTTAGTAGGCGATAACACCGACCGCATAGGGAATCACCGACCACAGGAATTTAAAAAATATTTTATTCTGTAATGGGACATTGCCAAACAATCCGGTCTATGATGTAGAGTAAGTATGATTTTGCTAAATGGACAAGAAATATTTTTCTGAATTACTGAACAAATACTTGAAGCATGAAGCCTCAGAAGAAGAGTGCGAACTGCTGATCAGGCATTATAATCTGTTTGAATCAGAGCCGGATATTTTCAATACTATGTCCCATAATCAGAAAACTGACATCCGGAATGACATTGAAAACAAGATTTGGGATGACATCTTTGATGATGAAGGCAGTCCGAAGGCTGGTTCTTCTCCTAAAAATCGCATGTGGATCAACTTCATAGCTGTTGCAGCTTTAATACTGATTATATTAAGTACCGGATTTTATTTTTACAAGAATGAACCTGTCAAACAAACTAATGTCATTTCCAGACAGACAAATATAAAAGAGAACAGGTTGATACAGTTGCCTGATGGTAGTACAGTTATTTTGCGTCCGGGTGCTAAATTGAACTACCCTTCTTCCTTTGATGGTCTTGCATTAAGGGAAGTTTATTTGGATGGTCAGGCATATTTCGACATCAAACACAATTCCCTGAAACAATTTATCATTCATACTGGTAAACTGAAAACTATAGTTCTTGGAACTGCATTTGAAATTAATGCATGGTCAGATAATTCCAGCATTCAGGTAACAGTTAGCCGCGGCAAAGTAAGGGTTGAAGATCAAAATAATAAAACGCTGGGAATTATCACTCCAAATCAGCAGATTACTTATGATAAATCCAATGAGAATATTGTTCAAAAGGTAGTTAACGCACCTGAGTATCTGGAATGGAAAGAACAGGATTTGTTATTGAGTGATGTAACGGTAGCGGAAGCCGCCAAGCTTTTAGAGAGTCGCTATAAGGTTGAGATAATAATTTTGGATGACAGTATCAGATCCAAGCGCTTTACAACTATTGTACGGAAAGGAGAAACTCTTGATCAGATATTAAAAAGTATGTCCGAGTTTAATGAGGCTGTTTATCAATATGATAATGGAAAAGCAGTAATTACACTGAATTCAAAATAGAATAAGTATTTAAAACTATTTGATAAATATTAAAAAATAAATGCGAAGAATATGAATTTCGACCTTGCACCATAAAAAAACCCTCTGAAATCCTGTTTGAACAGTTCATTCAGAGGGATAATTGTTGTCCGACTGCCATCGCACAGCAATTGATGATTTAAATTCTGTCTTCTAATAATAGAAGTCATTTCGATAAATTTAAACGATGTAAAATTATGAATATTTTTACACTTCTTGCTGAAAATCAGCAAAAACCGCACTTTGCCTATTATTTAAGGCAAATTTTTGATAAATTATTAATGGTAATTATGAAGCTCAGATTAGCATTTTTTATTGTTTTAACTACTTCAATTCAGCTGTTCTCGGCTCCGCCGGTTAAGAGTCAGGCGATTGATAAGGTTGAAATAAAAATTGAACTTAAAAACGAGTCCTTAGTGCAAGCTTTTCAAAAAATTGAGAAGCAAAGTCAATTTCAATTCATGTATCGTTATGCCGATGTAAAGGATATCAATAAGTTGGAGCTAACTGCTGAAAAAATGTCTGTTGCGGATATTTTGAAGGAATTGTTATCTAACACTTCACTTGATTTTAAACAGGTAGATAACAGGATCATGATTGTCAATAATCTAAAGGGAGGGAACGATGCAAATATTGGCAAATTAAATGATAATGTAGCTTCCAATTTACTCGATATTGTTGTTAAAGGCCAGGTAAAAGACGATAAGGGTGAAACTCTCCCGGGGGTCAGTGTTATGGTAAAGGGCAGTGCAAATGGTACTTCAACAGATAATAACGGTAACTATTCATTTAATGTTCCTGATAATGCGACTTTAGTATTTACCTATATTGGTTATGTTACTCAGGAGATTGTAGTAAACAACAGAAGTATGATTAATGTTACGTTAGTGACTTCTGCAACTTCATTAAGTGAAGTTGTTGTTACCGCATTGGGAATAGAAAGAGAAGCAAAATCGCTTACTTATTCCACTCAGGGCGTAAGTGCCAAAGAACTTACTGAGACGCGCAGTTTAAATGTGGTCAATTCATTACAGGGCAAGGTTGCTGGTATGACTATTGAATCGGCAGGAACTGGTCTGGGAAGTCCATCCCGGGTAATATTGAGAGGAAATCGTTCTCTTACCGGTGGTAGCGGACCGTTATATGTGATTGATGGAGTGCAAATGAGCACTGCCATTTCGAATATTAGCCCTGATAATATTGAGTCAATCAACGTTTTAAAAGGCCCGAATGCAGCTGCATTATATGGTAGTGCTGCTCAGAACGGAGCTATTATTATTGAAACTAAGAAAGGTAAAGCCGGATTTGTTCTGGTTAGTTTAAATGAAACCTTTATTGCGGGATCACCTATTCATTATTTGGAACCACAAAATGAGTATGGACAGGGAGTTTCAGGAATTTATAATGCTACCGCTGAAGAATCCTGGGGTCCTAAAATGACCGGTCAGATGGTTAATCATTGGTCGAATGCACCTGGAAAGGCGGGAACACAATATGCCTTTCTTCCACAGCCTAACAATTTTAGAGATATCTTTAATACCTCACAATATGTAACTCATAATTTTATTGCTTCGGTAGGTTCTCAAAACACACAGTCTGCATTTTCATATACACGTGAGGAAGCTAAAGGTTTGGTTGATAACAATGAATTGCGCAGACATAATGCATCAATAAGAGTAACCAGTCAGCTAAGAAAATGGCTTACCCTTGATACTAAATTGAACTATATCCGGAATGAAATAGATAATCAGAGTGGAACTGGTGATAATGCGGCCAACAATCCTTATATGAATATTTATAGACTTCCAAGAAATATTGCATATCAAGATTTGCAACAGTTTGAATATACCGATCCATTAACCGGAAGAAACAAACAAAATTTTTGGTCTCCGGGTTCAACTATTGGAAGAAACCCATATTGGATTTTGAATCGTGTATTAAATTATCAAACTTCAGACCGCTTACTTGCAATGGGTTCATTTACTATCAATTTCACGGATAAGCTTAAGGTAATGGCACGTACTTCATTTGATGGGGGAGCCAATACTTTGGAGCGTAAGGCATGGGAAGATTCTTATGGTGGAGGACAGGATAATTTTGGAAGTTATAATGGATCCATTGGTGGACCAGGAGGAGTTTGGAATAGTGACGCAATCATTTCTTATAATGATCAAATCACAAAAGACTTAAATGTTTCTGGTTTAGTTGGAGCCAATCTAAGAAAACAGGATGGTTCTGGAGGCATTGCAACCAGTACACAGGCGGGTTTGACCATTCCTAATTTCTTTTCCCTTGCAAATACTTCATTGGTGGCAGGCTCATTTATCCCAAGTACCCGGATGGAGTCGCAATCTTTGTATTTTTCCGGAAATTTTGGTTGGAAAAATGTACTTTATCTGGATGTTACCGGTCGTAATGACTGGAGTTCAACATTACCGGCTAATAGCCGTTCCTACTTTTATCCATCAGTTGGTTTATCTGCAGTAATCTCTGATATGATTCCTTCCCTTCCTTCAGTATTGTCTTATGCAAAATTAAGAGCATCCTGGGCTAAAGTTGGAAATAGTGCAGATCCTTATCAGTTAAGCCGTTCGGCTTTATTTAATGGTAATGGCGGAAATAATGGTTTTATAACTTTGGGAAGCGTTTTACCGAATACGGATCTTAGACCTGAAACTACTGAGGGCTATGAGCTTGGATTGGATTTACGCTTTTTTCAGGGTCGATTGGGTTTGGATCTAACAGCTTATAAAACCAATACTTATGATCAGCTCTTCACTATTACATTACCTTCAGGTTCAGGTGCTGCTTCATTCTTTACGAATGGTGGCGATGTTCAGAACACAGGTTTCGAAGCAATTATTTCGGCAACTCCTGTTCAAACAAAAAGTGGATTTACCTGGGATTTAAGTACTAACTTTGCTACCAACAGAAACTGGGTCAATAAAATCTCTGATGACCGCACGAGAATTATTGTAGGTAGTGATGCTTATTTATATGACTTTGTTGTAGAACAAGGCAAAGAGTTTGGTGATATTTATACCCGTGGCTGGCAAAGAGATGCCCAAGGCAGGGTAATAGTTGGAGCAAATGGGATACCATTATTTACACCAGGCAGAACCGTGAAGTCAGCCAATTTTAATCCTGATTGGATGGGAGCCATTTCTAATACCCTTAACTACAAAAACTTGAGCTTTAGCTTCTTAATTGAACACCGTCAGGGTGGTTCGGTAGTTTCTTCAACAGATGCGCTCCTTTTTGGAGAGGGTATCACTACAGAAACTTTACCGGGTAGAGAAGGTGGTTTGATCTTTGGACAAAATCTTTTTGGCCACGAAGTAGCTGTTAAGGCTGATGGAACGCCAAATACTACGGCCATTACTTCAGAAAGTTTCTGGAAAACTGTTGGTGGTAGAAATACTCCAATCGGTGAAGCTTTTGTCGTAGATGCTACAAATACAAGGATGAGAGAAGCCTCTATCGGTTTTACTTTACCTAAATCGGCTCTGGCTAAATTACCTTTTGTGTCCAATGCTAAACTTTCATTGGTAGGAAGGAATTTGTTTTTCTTGTATAAAAAAGGCAATTGGGATCCTGAGATTCTTTCATCTACAAATACTTCGGCTGCTGGTGGCCAATCCTATCTGCCCCCAACAGAAAGAACTTTTGGTCTCAACCTTAAGTTAGATTTTTAAAAGGTTTGATAATTAGGTAAATTAATTAATCTAAAAAGGTTATATCATGAAAATTAAAAATTTTATAAAAAAGAGTATAGTCTTAATGACAATACTAGTTATCAGTTCGGTGTCCTGTACTGATAATTTCGATGAACTGAATGTTAAAAGAGGAGAATTGACGACCGATCAAATGGATGGAAGTATGCTTGGTTTTGCATTTGCTGAAGCCCAACATTGGGGGATGAGATGCTGGTATCAGGGCAATAACCTTTTTGCAGGTGAATACTCACAGTTTCAGGCAACTATTCATCCAAATTTCACTTCTTCTAATTATAATGGCCCCGGTAGTTGGACTAATTTAATGATGGAAGGATTTTATTCAAATACTACTTACGGAGCTGCAGCAAATCAGCTGGACTTTGTATTAAAATATACAGCTGAAAAGAATTTGAAGCCAGAAAATGCCCTGGCTAAAATATGGAAAGTGATGATATATCATAGACAAACAGATTACTGGGGCCCGATTATCTATTCCAATTTTGGTAATGGTAAAACCAGTGTTGCTTTTGATTCACAGAAGGATATTTACTTTGACTTCTTCAAAATTCTCGATGAAGCAGCTACAGATTTACGTGCTATCAATGCTTCAAGTCCATCAACAAAGATTTATGGTACCCATGATCTTGTTTATAGCGGGAATATTTTGAAGAATTTAAAATTGCTTAACTCTTTGAGACTTAGACTTGCAATTCGTATTGCCTATGTTGACCCTGCGAAAGCAAAAATTGAAGCCGAGAAAGCTGCAGCTGCACCGGAAGGCTTTATAGCTAATAATGCAGATAATGCGCTTTCAAAAGTTAATTTAAACTTTGTTAATAAGTTGAGTACTATCACCTATATCAGCGAATTTGTATTAACATCCACTCTGGCTAGTTTAATGAATGGTTATGAGGATCCTAGAATTCCTGAATATTCGCAGCCTTGCTGTGGTCGATTAACTCCGGGAAATGCAGTATTTGGAGGTCTAGTTGGTTTCAGGAATGGTTATCCAGCAGCCCTGAGAGGCAAGGAAAAAGACCTGATATACTCTTATGTTGGCAAAAAATGGTTGCCAATTAATAATGGTGGTGCAAATGAGTATGATCCAATTATGGAGGCTTCAGAGGTATTTTTTCTTCGTGCTGAAGGTGCTTTAAGAGGCTGGAATATGGGCGGAACTGCTCAGGACTTTTATAATGAAGGTATTAAAGCATCTATAAAGTTCAGGGTAAATGCTCCTGATGCAGTAGTTAACAACTACGTAAGCAGTACTAAATTACCGGCTAAACCTTTAGACAGATTTGGAATGCCGGATGCAAGAAACAGTCCTCCGGTTACAGACATTCCTGTATTATATGATAATGCTGGTAGTTTTGAAAGACGTTTAGAGCAAATTATTACTCAGAAGTGGTTGGCTTTATTTCCTATGAATGATACAGAAGCCTGGGCTGAACGTCGTAGAACTGGTTATCCAAAAGGGTATGCAATTATTGAGTCGGCTAATCCTGATCTGACAAGAACTCAACTGGCAAGGAGATTGATTTATCCACCAAATTCATACTCAACAAATGGTGCGGCAACCGCAGCCGCTTTAACACTTTTAGGTGGAACAGATAGTTATGCTACCAGACTTTGGTGGGATGCTAAACCTTTGGCAAGCTATCCTGTTCCTACAGATTGATTTATTTTCTAAAAGCGCAGCAGTTATTGAAATTTTATAATCAATAACTGCTGCTTTATTTCTTATCAAGTTTTACATAGCAGTATATCATGAATAAGTTATTCCATTGCATGATTTTTTTCCTGTGTCTGAATTATTCTCTTGCTTTTGCACAACCAAACGTCAGGTACTATTCTGATGCTCTTATTACTTCGAACTTAGTTATTCAAATGGGACCTGGCATTTCAAGCTCTTTTGACAGATTAAGTAACGAAAAAAGCAATCCTGCATTACGAAATCGTGAGTTCATTCTAAATGCTTCAAAAATTGAAAACAATGCTCAACTGATCAAATTGAGATTTGACAGCAAAAGAGAAATTATAAGACTCGAAGACAGTCGTTTAATTGAAGATGATGCCCCAGCAGCTGGTGTTCCTGAGGGATATGGAGGTTATTCAAATGGTCCCGTCGAATGGGTGGAAGACCTTAAAAAAGGGATCATAATTAAGAAAATATTTGAAGTTGAAAATCCTTCAGCTTCCTCCGCAAGAGTTGTTTTTAAAGGTATGGAGGTAAAGGGCAATAAGGAGACTCTTTATTTGTCTTTAAATGGTAAAAAGTTTGAGAGGGCAGCCTCTCAATTCGCCTTCCCGCAAGCAAGGCAATATATAGACCTTTATTGGGATCAATGGTATTATATTGATCTGCCACTGGAAAATCTTCATAAAGGTAAAAATGAATTGCTTATGTGGACCGAAAGTGATTCGACTTCTTGGCGGATATTAATTGCTCACGAGAAAGAATTTAAACGCGGATCTCTTACCAGAACAAGCCCGAACCGTTCAATGAAAAGTAGTAATGGTGGTGGTACATGGAGCGATACACATCTTGGGGCTTTGAACAAAATTGACGGAGAATATACCATTCGGCTTAGTGTTGATCAGTTTCTTAATTCCGGAGAGTTTTTCTCTTCTGTAATTGATCTGATTGATGATGATAATCCGCTTAAGCGGAATTCCGATAATCTGAAAATTACTTTATGGCCTGATTTCGTTCAGCCTGTTCAAACCAATGTGAAGGCTTTTGTCCGTTTTGGTTCAAGTCCTTTTATTGGAGATCAATCATGGACCGCCTGGCAGCCTTTGGAAGGGGCTAGGGAATATTCACTTTCAGATAAACGTTTTTTGCAATGGAAAGCAGAACTGTCAACATCTGATCCGCTGAGAACTCCTGAAATCAGAGGAATTAGGATCAATGCTTCATGGGAGGATCATTCCCCAAATAATAATTTAGGTTTGCAGGCTCATGTGGTCAGTAATGGCAAAATTATTCTGCCTTCTTATCCGTTTTCCTATGAAAATTTAAACAACCTGGAGCTAAAGAAGTTTAGGGAAGATCATAAGCTCGATCAGATTGTTAAGGGTGCAGGAAGCGAATTTGAGGTAATGATGCGTTTGCTGAATTGGGCTTATAGGGTACCGATCACTCATGAGGTCTATTCATGGAACTGGAATGATGCAACAGTTACTCCGGTAATAGCAGAAGGCACGGGAATGCCACGACTCAACGGGCCATTTTTTAAAGATCGAAGAATGTCCGGAATGTGTCTTTTCCCAACACAAGCTTTGATAGGTGCATTTCTTTCAATGGGCTATCAGGCCCGTCATGTCAATATAAACAGTGAGGGGATGAGTGGGCATGAAGTGACAGAAGTATGGTCTAATGAACTTAATAAGTGGATTTATATGGATCCAACTATTGATACCTATTATTTTAATTCTGAAACAGGGGTTCCTTATAATCTTCTTGAAATTCATAATCTGCTTGTAGAACAGATGCCGCGTGCCGATAGCTGGAAACGTCCTTTTGTACCGGAAATGGGGAGAGATGTAGTTTCGCGGATAAAGGTGGGTATGCGTCAGGGTAATAATCCATTTTCTATAATCAATGCTCCCGGAGATAATGGCGGTAGCTGGGCATTAGAAACAATGGGCCATTTCCGTATTATACCCCGGAATGATTTTCTTACTAATCCGCTTCCTGTTCCTGTGGGGCAAGGAAACACGATGTGGGGATGGGATGGATATTTAAACTGGTTTGATGATATCTTTCCAAAACGTGTTGAATATCAGAGATATACGAATCGTGCTCAAGATTTTTACCAACCCTTAAATCAAGCTAAAGTAACTCTTTTTGAAACCAGTAAACCGGGTGTTCTTAGAATAGAAGTAGATAACTTTACTCCGGGTGGTTTTAATAACTATCAGGTAGCGATAGATTCTGAGAATTGGTTTACACAAAGTCAGTCCCGTTGGAACTGGGAATTGAAAAGTGGCTTGAATAATATTAGGGTTCGCACAAAGAATAGCAGAGGT
>CAYHGN010000061.1:0-6874 GCA_964356005.1 uncultured Sphingobacterium sp. | reverse complement strand
ATTCTAGGGCCAATAAGTCATCTTCAGGTTAATTACAATCCTTAATTATTAACTGTATGAATATACACAGGTGTATTTATTGGTCAAATCGTATTCTAGGGCCAATAAGTCATCTTCAGGTTAATTACAATCCTTAATTATTAACTGAATGAATATACACAGGTGTATTTATTGGTCAAAGCGTATTTTGCCTTTCATACTAAATGATTGTTAATCAGAAGATTGTATAAATATTATTTCTGTTTATACTGATCTGTTCAAATTGATAACTATGAAAAAAGTCTTATTTCTTATTTCATTAATGGTCTGTTTCACAGTAATTCCATTAAAAGCTCAAGTTACAGAAGAAAGTAAACTAAGTTATGCGGTTATTACTGGTGTTCCTAAAGCTGATTTGAAAGGCAAATCAAATTTAAAGATTAGTGAAACAAAACTTGATGCCTCAGGAATTGAGAAGGGGGCACAACTGATTAAATTAAAGTTTGATCAGGCTAAGGGGATAATCAGACTCCAGGAAACTGAACTTGTTGAGGATGACGCTCCTGCTGCAGGCCTTCCCGAAGGCTATAAAACCTATACCAAAGGTCCTGTAGAATGGGTTGAAGATCTGAGAAAGGGAATTGTAATTAAAAAAATTCTGGAGATTGAAAATCCAATTGCAGCTTCTGCCCGACTGGTGTTTAAAGGTATGGAGGTTAAGGGTAACAGAGCTCCACTGTATTTGTCGCTAAATGGTGAAAAGTTCAGCCGACCGGCTTCTGTAATCGCCTATCCGCATGCACGCCAGTACATTGATATGGCCGGACTTGACCGCTGGTATTACATCGATCTTCCGCATGATAAGTTACGTAAAGGAAAGAATGAGATCCAGATGTGGACCGAAACCGATTCAACTTCCTGGCGGGTATTGATTGCTCATATCAATGAGTTTAAACGTGGGTCTTTAACCCGTACAAGTTCGAACCGTTCATTGAAGAGTATTAATGGCGGAAGTACATGGAGCGACACCAAACTCGGAGCAATGGATAAGATTGATGGGGAATACTCCGTTCGCTTCAGCATTGACAGATTCCTTCCGGCAGGTGAATATATTTCTCCCTTAATTGACCTTGTGGATGGAGAAAATCCCCTCAAGCACAGTTCTGCTAATTTGAAAGCTACATTCTGGGCTGATCTGGATGAGCCGACAATGACTTCTGCAAAAGTTCTTATTCGTTATGGATCAGGCCCCTTTATCGGTGACAACACCTGGACTGCCTGGCAACCGCTTGAAAGAGGCCGCGAATATTCTCTGGGCGAAAAACGCTATTTTCAATGGAAAGCAGAATTGAGTACCACAGATCTTCTGAAAACTCCATTGATCAGAGGCTTTCGTTACTCAAGTTCATGGGAAGATAATTCACTGAATACTAAAGCCGGACTTCAGGCTCATGTAATAAATAATGGCAGGATAATACAATCTTCCTACCCATTCTCTTATGAAAATTTAAATCATCTGGATCTGAAAAAGTACAGAGAAGATCATAAGCTTGATCAGATCGTTAAAGGTGCCAGCACTGAATTTGAAGTGATGATGCGCCTGCTTAACTGGGCATATCGTGTTCCGCTCAGGAGTGAAGCCTATTCCTGGAACTGGAATGATGTGACTGTTAGTCCGGTAATTGCAGAAGGAACGGGTATGCCACAACTAAACGGGCCTTTTTTCAAAGGCCGGCGAATGGTTGAAATGTGTCTGTATCCAAATCAGGCTTTGATTGGAGCACTCCTATCTATGGGATATCAGGCGAGACATATAAATATTCACAGTGAAGGAGAGAGCGGGCATGAGGTAACTGAGGTTTGGTCAAATCAGCTGAATAAATGGATTTATATGGACTCAACCCGCGACTATTATTATTTTGATCCGGAAACAGGTATTCCATTCAATCTGCTTGAAATTCATAAGTTGCTTGCGGCTGCAATGCCACGGGTCGAAACCTGGGAACGTCCTTTTGCTCCCGAGTTTGGTGAAGAACTCGTAAAAACATTGAAAGTTGGACAGCGTCAGGGTAATAATCCTTTCTCAATTCAGGGGGGTGGAGGAACCCATATTCTCGAAATAATGGGTCATTTCCGGATCATCCCACGTAACGACTTCCTTTCTAATCCATTGCCTGTACCAATACATACCGGTGATACGATGTGGGGTTGGGATGGGTTTTTAAACTGGTATGATGATGTGTTTCCTAAACGTGATGAATATCAGCGATATACTAACCGCGAATCAGATTTTTACCAGCCTTTAAATCAGGCTAAAATTTATCTCAATGAAACTAATAAATCCGGAATTCTGAAAGTGGAGGTTGATGCCTTTACACCGGGAGGTTTTGATGGTTTTCTGGTTGCCAATAAAGATGGAGAATGGCAAAATCAGAGTCAGAAGTCCTGGGATTGGACACTGCATAGTGGTCTGAATACAATTAAAGTCCGCATAAAAAATATCAGAGGGATACTGGGTCCGGTTTCTGAGCTAAACGTAAACTATAATCCATAATGGATTTTAGGTAATCTGTTTAACTGACTGGACAAAATTGATTGGAATGATGATGAATAATAAAAAGCTTCAGCGAGCTGAGTTTATTAAAATGACCGGAGGTTTGGCATTTTTAATGCTCAGCAATAAATGGTCTTTCGCTGAAAGCAGCTTATCATCTGATCTTGTTTCCACAGCACAAAAACGCCAGGAATATACCCTCTCCTTATTAAAGCAAGTGGTAACAGATATCGGTCCGAGGCCAAGTGGAAGTAAAGCTTTTGCGAAGGCTGCGAAGGTTGTGCTAAGGGAAATGCAGCGTTCCCTGCCTCAGGTAAATTATGATAGATACGAATTTGATGACTCGGGTCCGATAAGTAGTTCAGATTTGATTGTTGCCGGACAGCAAATAGAGGCAATACCACAAAAAAGAGGTTTTGGAACTCCTGCCGAAGGTGTAAAGGGGATATTCACTAAGAATGGGAGCGGCTACGCAATTACAGACGAGCAAAATTCTCAGATTCTTGCATATTTTTCAGTCAGCCAATATGGAAGAGCAATTGCCGGATCGGGAAGTGGAAACCTTGACAAATCTGTCCCTGTTTTTGGGATAGGAAAACAGGATATTCTCTTGCTTGACCGAAGTGCAAAAAATAAACATACAGCATGGATCAAATCAGAATATAAACCAATACATAAAGCCCCCGGAATCAATGTAATTGGTCGAATACCGGGGAAAAGTAAAAATGAAATTTTGATCGTTGCCCATCTTGACACCATTTTCAATACGCCCGGTGCAAATGATAATGCCGCCTCAGTTATTGTCATGCTGATGCTGGCACATGCCGCATCCGGAAGGGAACATAATCATACGCTGACTTTTGTTGCCTCTGATTCGGAGGAATATGTTTTTGAAGGGGCATACCATTATGCAGCAGGCCGAATTACTGATAATACGATGCAGGATATTAAATATGTTCTGAATTTTGATTCCCTAACCTATGGCCCAAATCTCTGGATAAATTCGAAAGAACAGGGAGTTAAAGATATGATCAGAAATATTCATAATGACCTGAATATTGAATCTACCCCGATCTATGGAGAGAATGATGGATTTGTAATGGACTCCTTGCCTTTCAAACCCTCTGGTGCCATAGCATTGCATGCAAACAGCAGAGGTTATGATGAAAAAACCTTACCGGTTTACCATCGGCCGGATGATACTGCGGATAAAGTCCCGCTTGATTGTGTGGAGATTAGCTTTCAGGTTTTTGATGAGTTCATAAAAAGAGCTGATCTCCTGTAAAAATCCATTAACTTATAAAACAAGAATAAAAAATTAAGAACCAATATAATTTAATCAGAATAAACATGAAAATCGCCGTATTTGTTGCCTTATTTTTTACAGCCGGAATGGCTAATGCCCAACCGGGTGCCGGTTGGTATACCGAAGGGAAGGATTATACCCCAACCCGAAGAATTAAGATCACGGTAACTAATCCTTTAAATGTAGCTATTAAAGCATGTCCGATCGTTGTACCCCGTACAAGCCTGCCTATGCAAAACATACCTGAACGCTGGATAGGCATTGTAGACCCCAAGCTTCCTTCAGATGCTGATCCTACGGTTGAACAACTGAAGACCAATAGTGGTTATGTGAGAAGAAAAGAAACCAATGGTCATTATGTAGAACTTCAGGTAGATGATAAGAACAAAGATGGAATTTGGGATGAGATCTTTTTCATGGCAGATCTGTCAGCAAAAGAATCAAGAGATTATTATATCTATATCGACCACTATGAGCGGGGAATGTATGAACATCAGGTTCATGCCTCAATCGCCAACTACGGACGTCATATAGTTCCATTGTGGGAATCAAAGGATATGGGCTGGAAGCTATGGTACCCGCATGAAGTAGATCTTCATGGCAAAAGGGCTCCTATGCTGACCGCTTATTATGAATATTCAACCAATAAGTCGGGTTATTATATGCCATGGGAAATGGGAACAGATATCATGACCGTTGCCAGTACTTTCGGTGCAGGTGGTATGTGTATTTTCGAAAATCCAATGGATATGGAAAATCCTGCACGTGCGTATCACTCTCCATTCAAAAATAAAGGTCCCTTCGATGACAGCCGCTTTGCATTTGATCTGGTGTATAATGGTCCCCTTCGTAGTATGATTAAGGTTAGTACTACCAACTGGAATTCCGGAAAGGGTTTTTATGAACTGGATCAGTATTATACCGCCTATGCCGGTAAAAGCTGGAGCACCGTGGAGACTAAATTTTCTGAATTTAATGTACCAAATGCTCAGGTGATGTTCGGGGCAGGTATTCGCAGAATCATGAATGAATATACTTCTGTCAATAAAAATGGAATCGCTATTTCAATGGGTAAAAATGTTGAAGCCAGAATTCCGGATGAAGATATCGGCGATGAAGTATTAATGGTGCCATGGCAGGGAATTGGTATGGTTGTAAAAGATAAATACAAACCTCAATATCAGGCTATTAAAAACTATGGTGGTAATCATGTTTTTAAAATGCCGGTAACCGCTGACCTTAGTTATGAGTACATGATATTTGGTGCATGGAGTTTTGGTGAAGTAAATAATAATGAAAAGGATTTTGTAAAGTATGTAGAAGACGAGGCATTGAAATACAATTATCCGCCGCAAATATCAGTTCATGCACTTGAGACAAAAGCCAAATAAAACAGAAGGGATGAGCTGGTACGGTATGTAAAGCCGGACCGGTTTTCCCCTCTTAATTTATCAAATGTGAAGAATGTCTGCCCTTGACCATTTTCTGTTCTAAATTTTTAACAAAGGCTATGAAAAACATGCATATTTTAAAGGTATCCTCAGTCATGCTGATCATATTGATTGGTTTATTTGAATCCTTATCAGCACAAATAAAAGTGGGTGTTGCCGAAACGGTAATTACTCCACCCAATCCAATTGGTTTCAGAATGGCGGGATACGACAGGGGAACGAATACATCTACCGGTGTACACGATGATCTCTTCGCCCGAAGTCTGGTTGTTGAAGCTGCTGATGGGATTAGTTCTGCGATGATAACAGTCGCTGTGGTGAATATGTCTGAACTGGTAATGGATCAGATCCGTACCGGGGTGAATATGGAGACTGGTATTCCCTTTAAAAATGTGATCGTTTCTTCTACCCATACCCATTCCGGTCCGGTGATGGGTAATCTTGAGGATGCTTATATCAAATTTTTCATAAACAAGGCTGTTCAAAGTGCTGTAAATGCATGGAATAGCAGAGTTAATGGGAAGATTGGAGCAGGTTCAACTGAAGTATTTGGTATGGCGATGAACGACCGGAGAATGGAGCATGGTGGTGTTCCGCCTGATCCGGAAGCAGCGGTTATCAAAGTTGAGAATGCTCAGGGCAAACTGATGGGGGTATTTTTTAATTATGGCTGCCATCCTTCTGTATTAGATCTTCATAATCTAAAATTCACAGAAGACTGGCCGTATTTTTCGATCAAAGGAATCAAGGAGAAATTAGCAAAAGGCGTTATTGTCGGATATTTTCAATCCGCGCAGGGTGATGCCAAAGTGGGCTACCAGGCTGAACTGTCAGCAGTTGGTGCTTTTATGCAGGGAATAAGAAGCTTTGAATTTGCAGAAAAGAAAGGTCTCCTCTTAACAGAAGCGGTTCTCAAAGTTTTGCCGGAGATTAAAACTTCTGCAAATCTGGTAGTTAAAGTTACATATGATAAATTTAAAATCCCAATCCGGACAACTTTCCCATATACACATGCAGAAGCCCTTCGCTGGCAGGAGCAGGCGAAGAAAACTTTAGATGAAAAGGAAAAATTAGTCATCTATTATCCTAAAGATCTTGAAGGTGTTGAACGGCTAAAAGAAGCCGCCCGTGAATTGGTTGCTAAAGGTGATATTGGGAAAACTATTGGACCAAGAACACTTGATAAATACAAAGTTGACTATTGGCTTGCGACACAGGCGGTCAATCAGTCCAAACGGATTGAGGCCTTGCCGGCAAACCCAGCACCATATTTAATGCCAATGCAGGCGATACGGATTGGAACAACAGTTCTGGTAACCTTCCCTGCTGAAGTCTTTACTGAAATTGGTTTAAGCGTTAAACAAAAGTCTCCCTTTGCAAATACCTTTATTTTGGGTGTAGCAGGTGGGTTTAATGGCTATATCGCCACCGCCGCAGAGTATATTGAAGGTGGTTATGCAGTTAATGGAAGTCCTTATGCACCACAGGCAGAGCAGGTGTTGATTGATGCGTCAATGGAGTTGATAAATAGAGTGAAGTGAGGTGATAGTTGAGAGTGGAGAATGGAGAGTGGAGAATGGAAAT
>CAYHGN010000060.1:0-20964 GCA_964356005.1 uncultured Sphingobacterium sp. | reverse complement strand
GCTTCATTCCCTGATGGAGAGAGTTTTGATCTCTTAATGCAGAAAGTTGGTTTCAAAAATACGAAATACCGTCCTCTGACGTTTGGGATTTGTTCCATTTACACCGGTATCAAATGAAGAATCGTTTTATTCTGTGTTTGCTTTTTATTTTTTCAATAAATAGATTAACCGCACAGGAGAGTTGGGGAGGAGGCGTCGACGGAGAACAACTGCATTTCGGATTTACCTTTCAATATGTTGCTTCAGAGTTTAAAATATTAAAACTGGCTGAATGGAAGGGCCCTTTTATCGATCCGTTTAACGGACTACCAATGATAAACAGTGAAATGAGAAGCCTTTCATCTCCTGTTACCCCCGGATTTGGATTAGGATTTGTTTCTGATTACAGGCTCGGAGACAACGCCAACCTGCGCTTCACTCCGGGAATGGTATTTGCCGATAGAATTGTCAATTATGAATTTGCTGATCCGACTTTTAACGTTCAAAAAAAGGTTCAGGCAACACTGATGGATTTACCTGTGGGTATTAAGCTGAAATCAGACAGAAGAAGAAATTTCAGAGCTTATATGATTGCCGGTGCAAAATATTCAGTCGACATTACTTCAAAAAAGAAAACAGACGATATAGCTTTAAGTCCCGAAGCAAAATACCTCAAAAACAATAAAAATACACTCTGGTATGAAGCTGGAGTTGGGTTTGACCTTTACTTTGAATTTTTCAAAATGTCTCCTGAGATCAAGTTCGCTCAATCAATGAAGAGCGTACTCAGGGATGATGACAGGCTTGAAAATCCTTATACGGCACCTATTGATAAGTTATTCATCCGAAATTTTCAGTTCAGCCTTTATTTTGAATAGCATTTCCTAAGAATTCCTTAATTTCGATTTTTCAAACAATTATGTCAAAAATAGCTCTTATAACCGGTGCAACTGCCGGAATTGGCGAAGCATGCGCTCGCCTCTTTGCCCAACAGAATTATGATCTTATTATTACCGGTCGACGGACTAAGCGTTTAGATGCTCTGGCTAAGGATCTTGTTAATGAATATGGTATACGAGTTAATACTTTGACCATTGATGTCAGGAATATGGAGGAGGTTGAAAAACTGGAGACTTTAACAAATGATTGGAAAAAAGTTGATGTACTGATTAACAATGCCGGTTTATCGCAGGGCATGGATCCAATAAATGCCGGTAGTACAACAGATTGGGAAGTCATGATTGACACCAATATCAAAGGATTATTATACGTGACCAAAGTTGTTTCAAACTGGATGATCAAACACAAATCCGGACACATAGTTAACCTTGGTTCTATCGCCGGAAAGGAAACCTATCTTAATGGAAATGTGTATTGTGCGACCAAACATGCAGTAGATTCATTGAATAAAGCAATGCGGATTGACCTTTTGCCTCATAAGATTAAAGTGACAGCTGTGCATCCCGGTGCTGTGGATACAGAATTTTCGCAAGTCCGCTTCCATGGAGACCAGGAAAGGGCTAAAAAAGTTTACGAAGGATATGAGCCTTTGCATGCACAGGATATTGCTGAAATTATATGGTTTGCAGTTTCCCGTCCCGCACACGTGAACATAAACGATATGATTGTGATGCCAACAGCACAGGCAAGCACTTCCCATCATTTAAAAGAATAGGAAAATGCATGTTTTCTGGAATAAATGTAAAATTTACTCTCAACTAATCAGGATTGTGTAGTTTTGCATTAATCACTAACCGAATTAAAATCATTTCAGGAAATGCCTTTGCAACAAAATATTGATCAGGATATTAAATCCGCCATGTTGAGTAGGGATAGTATCCGTTTGCGCGGACTTAGGGCCATAAAAGCTGCATTGCTTGTTGCCAAAACAGAAAAGGGTGCCCAGGAAATTCTTACAGAAGAAGCAGAACTTAAGGTACTGCAAAAACTGGCAAAGCAACGTAAAGAGTCTGCGGATATCTATCAATCTCAAAATCGCCCTGATCTTTATCAGATAGAACAAGAGGAGCTACAAGTTATTGAGGCTTATCTGCCACAACAAATGGACAAAGATGCCATTAGCGGTTTCATTAAAACAATTATAGCACAAACAGGTGCTTCAAGCATGAAAGATATGGGTAAAGTGATGGGCTTAGTGAGTAAGGATCTGGCAGGTAAGGCAGATGGCAAAACCGTTTCCGAGCTTGTAAAGGAGCTTCTTGGTTAATTATTAAATCATCCAAGGTAGAATTGATTATTAAGGCTTATTTTCTTTCTAATAAAATAAGTTTATATATTGATTTAACTTTTAGACTTATACCTTAGCAGGTAAAAGAAAAAATGTACTTAAAGATTCTATGGAGTTCGAGATAAAAGAAGATAACGGTTTTAAATACATTGAAGAGGGTGAAGGAGAAGTGCTCTTATTGCTTCACGGCTTAATGGGCGCGCTTAGCAACTGGACTGATGTTATTGAAGGGTTTAAAAAGGATTATAAGGTCATTATTCCCTTATTGCCCCTTTATGATCTTCCCTTATTAACAACTGGTGTAAAAACGCTTGCCAAGTTTGTCCATAAGTTTGTAAAATACAAAAAGCTAAAAAATATAACCGTCCTTGGTAATTCCCTGGGTGGTCATGTTGGTTTAATATATACAATCAATCATCAGGAAGAGGTAAAAGCTTTGGTTTTGACCGGCAGCTCAGGATTGTATGAAAATGCTTTCGGTGGATCTTTCCCCAGGCGTGAAAGCTATGATTTCATAAAGGAAAAGGTTGAATTTACCTTTTATGATCCTGCTACAGCAACCAAGGAACTGGTTGATGAGGTTTACCAGATTGTAAATGACAGGATAAAAGTTATCAAAATCCTTGCCATGGCCAAATCAGCCATCCGACATAATATGTCGAAAGACATTTATAAAATCAAAGTTCCGGTATGCCTTATCTGGGGGAAAGACGATAAAATAACCCCTCCGGAAGTAGCCTTGGAGTTTAATCAGTTATTACCCGATTCTGAATTGAATTGGGTCGAATTTTGTGGCCATGCGCCAATGATGGAACGGCCAGTTGAATTTAATGCACATTTAAAACGGTTTTTAGATCGTATATATTAGCAAAACAATATGTTTGCACACGAACTCATATCGGATAGTATCCCAGCATTAAGAACTTCTGATACCGTTCAGAAAGTGCATGAAAGGATGGCCGAGTTTCGGGTGAACCACCTTCCAATCGTTAATGACAAGCAATTTTTGGGACTTGTTTCGGAAGAAGATCTTGTTGAAGTACAGGATTCTGATACTCCAATAGGTAGTTTAAGCCTGGCTCTTCACAATCCTTTTGTTTACGAGGAACAGCATATTTATGATGTAATTCGTTTGTTCTATGAACAGAAATTAAGTCTGGTACCCGTTCTCGATTCCAATAAAAATTATACCGGTCTTATTTCCATAAATACCATGATGGAGTATATTGCCACCATTACTTCGGTAAAGGAACCCGGAGGGATTATTATTCTTGAGATTACGAACAGAAATAATTCATTGGCACATATTTCACAGATCGTAGAATCAGATAATGCACAAATCCTGAGTTCTTATGTTCAATCATTTCCTGATTCTACAAAACTTGAAATCACGTTAAAACTTAATCGCACAGATTTATCCTCTATTATAGCTTCTTTTCTTAGATATGATTATCATGTTAAGGCTACCTTCAATGATACCAAATCAGATGATGGTACTTCAGACAGGTATGATCAGCTAATGAACTATCTCGATATCTAAAATTACAACATGAAGATTGCAATTTACGGCAGGCAATTCAATAATACTGTATTACCACATGTTCAGCAGGTTTTCGACAGCCTCGCAGAACATGCTGTTGAAGCCTTTGTCTATGATAAATATAATCACTTCATCTCAGGCAAAATTTTTTTTCCAAGGAAGTTTCAAATCTTTAGAAATACGCAGGATCTGATTAATGCTAATGTAGATGTTTTGATTAGCCTCGGAGGTGACGGTACATTGCTCGATACGGTTACCCTGGTTCGCGATTCAAATATTCCGGTTATCGGTATAAACTTTGGTCGTTTAGGGTTTTTAGCCAGTATCAACAAGAGTGATATTGCGAACGCAATGATCAGTCTGGTAAACAAGGACTTTACATTGGATAAACGGGTTCAGCTCTGTATAGAATCGGAACTGAATCTATTTGGAAATGAAAATTTTGCTTTGAATGATGTAACTATTCATAAACGTGATACCTCGGCCATGATGATTGTGCATGCTTATCTCAATGGTGATTTTTTAAATTCCTACTGGGCAGACGGTATTATCGTGGCTACTCCCACCGGATCAACAGCCTACTCCCTAAGTTGTGGGGGTCCAATTATATTCCCGGGATCTGGAAACATGGTTGTTACTCCAATATCCCCGCACAATCTGAATGTTCGGCCAATTGTCTTATCTGATACTAATATTCTTTCTTTTGAAATTGAAGGAAGAAGTTCGAAATACCTTTTAACCTGTGATTCCCGGACTGAGGTAATCGATACCTCTATAAAAGTGAAGGTAAAAAAGGCTGATTTTGGGATCAATCTGATCAGACTAAATAATGAAAACTATTTATCTACGTTAAGGAATAAATTGCTCTGGGGAATAGATACCAGAAATTATTAAGAACAGCATTTGCATTCATGCGTAGATTAATACTTATTTATTTATTTATTTCCTGTGGCTTTATCAGCTCAGCACAAACCTGGGAATTTGGAGGCTTTTTAGGTGGTGCCGGTTATATGGGCGATATTAATCCTGTTAAAGCATATAAACTTACAGATCCTGCCTTCGGAGTTCAGATTAAACGAAATTTTGATGGTTACTGGTCCGCAAAGCTTAATTTTATGCAGGGAAAGGTTCGGGCAAGTGATGCTTCTTCTGCCAACACCTATCAGATTGAGCGGAATCTTGATTTTCATTCTCCGTTATCTGAGCTATCCATGCAGATTGAATTCAACCTCTTCAGATATATGGCCGGTGCAGATTTTGGTTACGCGACCAGAAAGCTGAGTCCTTATCTATTCACTGGTGTAGCTTCCTTTACGTATAATCCCCTGACCAGCTATAATGGTGATGAGATTGAACTCCGGCTTCTTCAGACTGAAAATGTTGTTTATAAAAAGAGTGCAATCAGTGTGCCTTATGGAGCAGGTGTGAAATACAATATCAGTGGAAAATGGACACTTCTTGGCGAAATCGGCTATCGTACAGCTCTTACAGATTATCTGGATGATATCAGTGGCAGGTATATTGATTTTAATGTTGTTTCTCCTGCGAGTTCTTTAACACAGGCTCTGGCCGACCGTTCGATAGTTGTTCCTCAGATAGGAACGCCCGGAACGCAGCGGGGTGACTTTAGACCCAGAGATACCTACATGTTTGCAGGTGTAGGACTTACTTATACTTTCATCCCAATCAAATGCCCTACTTTTTAATTTTCTAATCAAAGTATTAACGATGGAAAAGTTCATGCAATTCCGCATTAGTGTTAATTAAAAACAATAAAATTCTAATAATGATCTGTTTTATTTCTTGTAGCAGATTAACGTAATTAAGTCATAACTTTGCATCGCGAAATTTTGGAACAATTTAGCGATATGATGAATGAAAATTAAGTAGACAAATTGTTCCGGTTTTGAATGTCAAAAATAATAAATGAGCCTGATTGAACAGATAGATAAGGATAGATTGCCGCAACATGTAGCAGTGATAATGGATGGAAATGGCCGTTGGGCAAAGGAAAAAGGAAAACTACGGGTATTTGGTCATCAGAATGGAGTTGTTGCGGTTCGTGATACAGTAGAAGGTGCTGTGGAACTTGGGATCAAATATCTGACGCTTTATGCATTTTCAACTGAAAACTGGAACAGACCAAAGCTTGAAGTTATGGCTTTGATGGAACTTCTTGTTTCAACTATAAGTAAAGAAACTAAAACTTTAATGGATAATGGGGTGCGTTTAAATGCTATAGGAAATTTAACTTCACTTCCTGAAAAATGTCGCAAACAATTAAATGAAGCAATAAGAAAGACATCATCTAATACCAATTGTACGCTCACTCTTGCGCTTAGTTACAGCTCAAGATGGGAAATTACTGATGCAGCCAGAAGAATAGCTATAAAAGTCAGGGATGGGGAGTTAAAAGCCGATGAAATTACAGAAGATATATTTGGATCTCATTTAAACACAGCAGGCATACCTGATCCTGAACTGATGATCCGAACAAGTGGTGAACAAAGAATCAGCAATTACCTATTATGGCAAATTGCTTATGCAGAATTATATTTTACCTCAAAATTATGGCCTGATTTCAGACGGCAGGATCTGTTTGAAGCCGTAATGGATTATCAGAAACGCGAAAGACGATTCGGGATGACAAGTGAACAGTTGAACTAATTTTCACTTTTAACACTTTTTAACAAGCTATTAGCTTAATTTAGCACCTTTAATACACCAAATGAATCGCATTCTCATACTGTTTTTACTACTTATATCCGGTACTTCTGCAATGGCTCAGTTTGGGAGAACTGGAACTCCAACACCAGCAAGACCAACATCAAATGATGAACTTAGCTATCTGAATCCCAAAGACTTTGTAATTGGTGGAACAACTATTCTGGGCACTGAATTTTTGGATAAAGATGTTTTGATTACCATTTCAAAATTAACCAAGGGCGACAGAATTACAGTGCCGGGTGATGCCACCTCAAATGCAGTTAAGAATTTATGGGCCCAGGGACTATTTGATGATGTAAAATTAAACATCGCTGAAATAAGGTCTGATTCGATCTTTTTTGAAATTGAGGTTGTGGAGCGTCCACGTTTAACCAGAATTGAATTAATTGGATTAAAAAAGGGAGAAATAGCTGATGTCCGTGAAAAATTAAATGATAAAACCGGAAAGGTAGTTAATGAAAATTTACTGAAAACTACTACTGATATTATCAAGAAACATTTTACTGAAAAGGGTTACCTCTTCGCGGATGTCATGATTGCCGAGAGAAAAGATACTTCTGAAGCGAATAATAAGATTCTGGATATTACCGTTAAAAAGAACGACCGGGTTAAGATAAGTGAAATTATTTTTACCGGAAATAAGGACTTCAAAGACAAAAGTTTAAAAAAATACCTCAAGAAGACAAAAGAAAAAGCAATTTATAAGGTATTCGGATCTGGTAAATTCCTGCAGAATAAGTACGATGAGGATAAGCTCAATATGATATCAAAGATGCATGAAAAGGGCTATCGTGATGCTGAAATCATCAAGGATACTACCTATCGGACCGGCGATAACACCATTGGTGTCAAAATTGACCTGCATGAGGGACCTAAATATTATTTCGGAAAAATAACCTGGGCAGGAAATGCTAAATATTCTACTAAAGTTCTGGATGCTATTCTGGCAATCAGCAAAGGAGAGGTGTTTAGTGAGAAAAAGCTTGACAGGAAGCTTACCAGTAGTCCTGGAGGAGATGATGTATCTTCACTTTACATGAATGATGGTTACCTCACTTTTAATGTTGATCCTGTTCAAACCAAAGTTTATGGTGATACCATCGATCTTGAAATGAGAATGTATGAAGGTCCGCAATACACTATTAACAATATCAAGGTTAAAGGGAATGAATTAACCAATGATAAAGTTATTCTGAGAGAGATCAGGACCAAACCGGGTCAGAAATTTTCCAAAGAGCTTATTGTAAGAAGTACACGTGAAATTGCACAACTGGGAAATTTTGACGATACTAAAACAGATCCTAAACCAATTAATATCAATCCTAATGATGGTACAGTAGATATCGAATATAATGTGGTCGAAAAGCCATCTGACCAGATTGAATTATCCGGAGGATTTGGTGGAGGACGCGTTGTAGGCACTTTAGGGCTTACATTTAATAATTTCTCAGCACGTAATCTTTTCAATAAAAGTGCATGGAAGCCATTACCTAAGGGAGATGGTCAAAAATTGAGTATCAGAGGACAAACCAATGGTAAGTTCTATCAATCCTATAGTTTTTCATTCTCTGAACCATGGTTGGGTGGAAAAAAGCCTATTTATTTTGGAATCAGTGCTTTTACTTCCTTACAGTCTAACGGACTTAGAAATGGGGATGCCAATCAGCAGAAAATTCGTATGAATGGTATGACCTATAGTTTGGGGAAGCGTTTAAAATGGCCCGATGATTATTTCCAGGCTAATACCTCAATCAATCTACAGCAATATATCCTTAACAACTATAATGCGTTTATTTTTTCGACAGGTACTTCTTATAACTTTAACCTTACTCAGGAAATCAGCAGAAGTTCAATAGATGCACCCATTTTCCCAACATCAGGTTCAAATTTAAAATTGACTGTTCAGGCAACACCACCTTATTCATTGTTGAATAATAAGAATTATGCAATTGCAACAGATAAAGAAAAATATAGATTCACTGAGTATCATAAATGGAAATTTGAATCACAGTGGTTTCAGCGTATCTATGGAAAGTTGATTCTTAAGGCACAGGCACAATTCGGTTTCCTTGGTATTTACAACCAGGCTGTTGGGCAGTCGGCCTTCGAACGATTTAAACTTGGTGGTGATGGTATGCAGGGATTTGATTTTCTTCAGGGATCTGAGATCATTGCAATGCGTGGTTATGCAAACAATGCCATTATCCCTGCCGGATCTAACCCAACGATTGCTCAGGGATCAGGAAGCCCGCTGTTCAATAAATATGTTCTGGAATTAAGACATCCAATTACTGCCAGTCAAACTGCAACTATCTTCGTTTTGGCCTTTGCTGAAGGAGGTAATACATGGAATTCATTCCGTGATTTCGCACCTTTTAACATAAGACGTACGGCAGGAGTTGGAGCAAGAGTATTTTTACCTATTTTTGGGCTTCTTGGGATTGATTATGGTTTCGCCTTTGATAAAATACCTGGTTTACCGGATAGTGGAAGAAATCCATTCACATTCAGTATTTCACAGGCCTTAAATGGGGGATTTAATTAAGGAATATGAAAAGAATTATTATTATAGCGTTATTAGTTGTCTTAGCATCCTTAGGAGCATTTGCGCAGCGTTTTGCTTACGTGGATAGTGATTATATTCTGAAACATATCCCGGAATATAATTCATCTCAAAAGCAATTGGACGCGCTTTCTGCTCAATGGCAGAAGGAGGTTGATACAAAGTTTATTGCTATAGAAGGACTTTTTAAAGCTTATCAGGCTGACCAGGTATTACTGACAGAATCGATGAGAAAGACAAGAGAGAATGAAATAATTGAAAAGGAAAAGGAAGCAAAGGAATTTCAAAGGCTTAAATTCGGGTTTGAAGGTGAACTTTTTCTGGCCCGGACTAAATTGATAAAACCAATTCAGGATCGCGTTTCAAAAGCAGTCCAGGCTGTTGCAGATTCTCAACAACTGGATATGATATTTGATAAAAATAGCGAGATTACACTATTATATGCAAGTCCGCGTTTAGACAAAAGTAATGATGTAATTACCAGGTTAGGTTATAAACCCGGAACAATAAGTAAATAAGATCGCTCACATATTATAAACAAAAAACAGAATACAAGAAAAAATGAAAAATTTATTAAAAATAGGAGTTGTTGCACTTGGAATGTTCCTTACGGTAGGTACTACAAATGCTCAGCAAAAATTTGCACACATCAATTCTGCTGATCTCTTGCAATCAATGCCTGAAATGAAAACAGCTGATGCAACTTTCCAGACTTTTGCAAAGGCAAAACAAACATCTCTTGAGTTAATGGGTGCTGAACGTCAGAAATTGGTTACCTCTTATGAAGAAAAATATAAGACACTAAGTGAGGCTAACAGAGCTACTCTGGAGAAAGAATTAACCACACTTGGGGCAAGTATCCAGGATCTTGAGAAACGTATTACAGATGCTCAGGAAAAAGCTCAGGAAGAGCTAACTACCAAGCGTACCGAAATCTATCAGCCTGTATTTAAAAAGGCAGAAGATGCTGTTAAGGCGGTAGCAAAAGAAAAGGGTTTTGCTTATGTTTTTGATGTTTCTCAACCGGGTGTAGTTTATTTTGATGGAGGAACTGATCTGATCAATGATGTGAAAACTAAATTAGGCATCACAACTGCAGCTAAATAAGGGTTTAATTTAATATTGAAATTTAATGCGAAGCTATATGTTTCGCATTTTTTTCGTTCAAATAATTCAAGCCAACTGCTCGAAATATTATTCTATTTTTGGAACATGAGTTCAGCACTTCCAATTGGAATTTTCGATTCCGGAATCGGAGGCCTTACGGTTGCAAATGCAATCCGAAAAATTTTACCAAACGAGCAGATCATCTATTTTGGTGATACCGCCCACATGCCCTATGGTGATAAATCACCTGAAGCTATTAAATTTTACAGCCTCAAGATTGCTAAGTTTCTGCTGGACAAAAATTGTAAGCTCATTCTGATCGCATGTAACACAGCATCTGCACATGCCTATCATGAGCTTGTTCATTTTCTTGGCGACAAAGTTCCTATTATCAATGTAATTGATCCAGTGGTTAATTCGATGGTAATCAAGGGAAAGTATAAAAAAATAGGAGTGATTGCGACAAAATCAACTATACGATCTGATATTTACGCTAAAAAATTTAAGCAAATTGATCCAAATATTGAAGTTTCTTCTTTGGCAACACCTTTGCTGGCACCTATGATTGAGGAGGGTTTTTTTAATAATAATATCAGTAAAACAGTAATCAACTCATACCTCATATCTCCAAAACTCAAGAAAATAGATAGCCTGATACTTGCTTGTACGCATTATCCTCTGATAAAGCCTGAAATATCTTCATTTTACGGTGGAAAGGTTGATATTATAAATACTGCTGAAATAGTTGCAGAAGATCTGAAAGAACGTCTCAAAAAACTTGATTTACTTAATGATGGTCCCGCAAAGCGCCATCAGTTTTTTGTTTCTGATTATACGCCCTCTTTCGCAAAGAGCACCCGTTTATTTTTTGGCGAGAAAATTCATTTATCTTATAAACCTATATGGGATTAAATTAAATTCTTTCTTTACACGCTTTTCGGTTCGGTATTTATTTGGAATATCAGCCAGATTGCTCGCTTTTATCGTGCTTTTTATTGCTTTTGCGATCAAGGTTCCGATAGTTCCGCTTCATACCTGGTTACCTGATGCCCATGTGGAGGCTCCGACACCTGTTTCAATTATTCTGGCTGGTCTCTTGCTGAAAGTTGGGGGCTACGGTATCCTCAGAATATGTTTCAGTATCTTTCCTGATTCCGCTATTCAATCGGCCTGGTGGATTGGCCTGATTGGGCTTGTCTCAATCCTTTACGGAGCGATGATTGCATTGGCGCAAACTGATTTAAAACGCCTGATTGCCTATTCATCCATTTCACACATGGGTTTTGTTTTACTTGGTATAGCTTCATCAACAACTGAAGGAATAAGTGGTGCGATGCTTCAGATGATCAGACATGGAGCGCTGTCGGCTATGCTCTTCTTTCTTGTTGGAATGATATACAATAGGGTTCATGATCGTGAAATTTCCAATTTCAGAGGTTTAGCTGAATTAATGCCAAAATTTACTTTTTTTATAATGATTACTTTTTTTGCTTCCCTTGGTTTGCCGGGATTTTCTGCATTCATGGCAGAAGCATTCAGCCTGATTGGTGCTTTCACCTCGCAGGATGTAAATGGTCTTTTACCAAGATGGATGGCAATTGGAGCTTCATTTGGAATTTTACTCAGTTCTGCTAATCATGATCATTGTAGCATCCCTAAGTACCTTAGTCTCATTGTTTTATTATTTAAAAATTCCTCTGAATGCATTTTTGAGAGAATCTCCTGAATCGGTTCAACTTTCAATCAGGTCGCCAAAAGTATATATGGGTATCATACTTGCATTTTTGCTGCTGTTATTGATTGTCTTACCTTCTCTTGTAGAGCAAATATTTAGTTCGGTTCCACTTGTTGGTAAATATGGCATTTTCCCGAAGATTTAAGGATGATTTCATTGGCTTCTTAGGTAATAAATAGCTACTTTTGTATTCTCAGAACTTACTATGAGTGATTCGATTAAACATGAGTGTGGTATAGCACTTATCCGTCTTTTAAAGCCTTTATCTTATTATCAGCAAAAATATGGAACAGCACTTTACGGGCTGAACAAATTGTATTTGCTGATGGAAAAGCAGCATAACAGGGGGCAGGATGGTGCCGGAATTGCTACAATCAAATTGGATGTTCAACCGGGCAAACGTTATATCAGTCGTCATCGTGCAATGGGTGCAAATGCGGTTGCAGAGATCTTTGAATATGTTCAGAAGAAATTTGCTGATGTTCACAATGAATCCCCCGAATTGTTGCAGGATACTGAATGGCTTAAGGACAATGTGAGCTTTACCGGAGAGGTATTGATGGGGCATTTACGTTATGGTACCCATGGAAAAAATAGTATTGAAAGCTGCCATCCTTTTTTGCGTCAAAATAATTGGATGACGAGAAATCTGGTGGTGAGTGGCAATTTCAATATGACCAATGTTGATGAATTGCTTGAACAGTTATTTGAGCTTGGACAGCATCCCAAGGAAAGAACGGATACTGTTACGGTGCTCGAAAAGATCGGACACTTTCTTGACACAGAAAATCAGGAGTTGTTTGATAAATATAAAAATGAAGGTTTTTCTAATGAACAAATTAGTCATCAGATTGCTGAACATATTGATGTAGCATCAATTTTGCGCCGTTCAGCAAAGACCTGGGACGGTGGGTACACCATAAGTGGTATTCTGGGACATGGTGACGCTTTTGTGATGCGTGATCCGGTTGGGATCAGACCAGCGTTTTATTATCATGATGATGAAGTAGTGATCGTTACATCTGAACGTCCGGCAATACAAACCGCATTTAATATTCCACTGGAATTAGTTAAAGAGATTAAACCAGGTCATGCACTCATTATAAAAAAGAACGGAAATGTAACTGAAGAGCAATTTCGTGAACCTAAAGTGCAAAAATCATGTTCTTTCGAACGCATCTATTTTTCAAGAGGAAGTGATGCTGACATTTACCGGGAACGTAAGCAACTCGGACTGTTCCTGTGTCCGCAGATATTCAATGAGATTAACTATGATCTCAATAACACTGTTTTTTCTTTCATACCCAATACCGCAGAAGTTGCTTTCTATGGGATGGTTGAGGGGGTTCACAAATATCTCAGGGATTATCAAAAGGATATTCTTTTAAACCGGTCAGATAAGATTTCGGATGCTGAACTTGAAGAAGTTCTGAATATGTCGGCCAGGATTGAGAAGATTGCAATAAAAGATGTGAAGCTTCGCACTTTTATTACTCAGGATGCCGACCGGCAGGATATGGTTGCTCATGTTTATGATACTACCTATGGCCTGATTAATAAGGGTTCTGATAATTTGGTTGTATTGGACGATTCCATCGTGAGAGGTACTACATTAAAGCAGAGTATTCTTAAAATACTCGACAGATTAGGCCCTAAACGTATTATTGTTGTTTCTTCTGCACCTCAGATCAGGTATCCGGATTGTTATGGAATTGATATGTCAAGAATGGGGGAGTTCGTGGCATTCGAGGCTTCAATATCACTTCTGAAGGAAACAGGCAGACAAGACATTATTGATAGGGTTTATCAGAACTGTATTGAATCTGAGAAACTTGGGAATATGCAGACTGTGAATTTTGTTCAGGAAATTTATAGCCAGTTCACTGATCAGGAAATTTCTGACAGGATTGCAAAGATCATAACCCCAAAGGAAATGAAATCGGAGATTAAGGTCATCTACCAAACACTGGACAATCTTCACAAAGCGATTCCGGCTCATCTTGGAGATTGGTATTTTTCAGGTAATTATCCTACACCAGGTGGTAATAAGGTAGTAAATAAGGCTTTTATGAACTGGATGGAGGGGAAGAATCAACGGGCGTACTAGGGGAGTTGTAGGTTATAAGTTGTAAGTTGTAGGTTATAAGTTATAAGTTATAAGTTGTATTTCTTCTTCAGCAAAATTATTTGTTTCAATTGAATTTAAGAATCTTGCTATTGAATCCTCATAAAAATATAATTTTTGCTGAACCCGAATTTAGTCTCAATACTCAATACTAACTACTCAATACTCTACACTCAACTAAATAAGTGAGTGCCCCGTCAATAAATTATAAATCAAGCGGGCAGCAAAGATCAGAATCAGGACTCCGGCGATGCGGTTTAATCGAGCAATATTCTTTTCCTTGATCTTATACCTTAGCTTGTTTGCATAATATGCCTTTAAAACATCGAGGCTAAACTGGGTGATGAGAATGGATCCAAAGAATGGAATTATATCTGAAGATTTAATTTCACCTGAAATGGATATTACACTGCTTGTGACACTGAGCCAGTACAGCAGAATAGCCGGGTTGAAAATGCACATCAAAAATCCTTTGATAAAATAACCTGTATTTTTTCTTTTAGAACTGGTCTGCTCATAATTCACTTTAACTTTCTTAAAAAGATAATAGAGTCCAATTGCGAATAGAATGCTGCTGCCGGCAATTCCTATTTGAAGTCGGTAAGTGTTTTCAAGTGCGATAAATGATGTGCCGTACAAACTTAAGCAGACATAAAAGACATCACTCACAAGCACACCTCCGGCAAGTGAAACACCCGCAGAGAACCCTTTTTCAATACTGGTTTTTATCAGAGCAAAAAATACAGGTCCGGTTAGAAACGAAAGCACAAATCCCAATCCTATTCCTGAAACGATTGATTCTATCATTCCGAATATTTATTCCTAATATTAAGTTTCGCAAATTAACCTAAAAACAAACACATATACCTAAGATTGATAAAAACATTTAAAACTTAGAGATATGAGAAATTTAATTTATGTTAGATAATTATTTAACAATAGAAACCTGTTATGGATAGCAATTCACAAAAAAATTATTCATCTGCTTTGTACACACTGATTACAGTGTTTTTCTTTTGGGGCTTTCTGGCTGCCAGTAATGGAATTTTTATTCCTTTTTGTAAGACACATTTTAATCTTACACAATTTGAATCCCAATTAATCGACTTTACTTTTTATGGTGGGTATTTTATTGGCTCCCTTGTTTTGTTTTATGCTTCCAAGATCATTAAACTTGACATTCTGAATTATCTTGGATACAAGAATAGTATTGCAATCGGACTTGTGGTTTCTGCCGGTGGAGCATTGCTGATGATTCCTGCAGTAGGTTCAGGTTCATTCGCATTTATACTGACCGCATTTTTTGTTGTGGCAATTGGATTTTCACTGCAGCAAACAGCAGCAAACCCTTTTGTAGTTGCTCTTGGGAGTCCGGTAACCGGTGCCAATCGTTTAAACCTAGCCGGTGGTGTTAATAATTTGGGTGGAATATTAGGCCCAATTGCTGTCAGTATTATCCTCTTTGGAACCGCTACGAGCGCTGCTCCAAAAGAAGTTGAAATTGAGTCAATCAATCTGCTATATTACATCCTTGCTGGATTGTTTTTAGCAGTTGCGCTTTATTTCTGGATGGCTAAATTACCTAAGGTAACCAGTGATGAAAAGGTTGAAGCAAGTGGTAAGACCAATATGCCTCTATTCGTTATTTTTGTCGCCTTCTTATTGATTCTGGCAGCGGATCCAATTGCGGTCGCTACAGGTGTGGCTATGAATATTTTTGTTTATCTATCACTCTTTATCATGGTGGCTACGCTGCTTTTAGCACTCAAATCTGCAGGTAAAGATAAAACCGGCTGGGGTGCAATGGGTTATCCTCAGCTTATTTTGGGCATGATTGCTATTTTTACTTATGTCGGGGTAGAAGTTACGATCCAAAGTAATATGGGAGCTTTATTGGAACTTCCAGAGTTCGGGGGACTGACCGGATCTGAAATTGCACCATTTATTTCACTCTATTGGGGCAGTATGATGATTGGTAGATGGGCTGGTGCTGTAAGTATCTTTAAACTTGAGAAGCGTACAAAAACTATTCTTACTATCGTCGTTCCTTTTATTGCCTTTGCGGTTATCCTTCTCGCAAATCATTTAAATGGTGCTTCTATTGAGCAGTTCCTTATATACGGGGTATGCATAGTGATTCTGATCGCTGGATTCTTTTACAGTCAGGATAAACCCGCAAAAACCCTGCTTACTTTCAGCGTTTTAGGATCAATTGCAATGATCATCGGATTAATGACTGAAGGTCAGGTTGCAATTTATGCATTTTTAAGTGGCGGACTTTGCTGTTCGATCATGTGGCCATGTATTTTTGCACTTGCCATAACCGGTTTAGGTAAATATACTTCACAAGGCTCAGCATTCCTGATTATGATGATATTGGGTGGAGCAATCATTCCACCGGTACAGGGAATTCTGGCTGATACAAGTGGTATTCATTTCTCATACATCGTTCCATTACTTTGCTTTGTCTACCTGGTTTATTTTGCGATAAAAGTTAGCTCTGAATTAAAAAAGCAAGGTATTGATGTAAATGATCTGGAAGCAGAAGTATCACATTAATGAAAGTTAAACCAAGCTTTGACTTGATTTTTATGGATCTGGCAAGCGACCTGGCCAAACGCTCACATTGCGTGAAGGCCCAGGTCGGTGCCGTACTGACAAAAGATACACGTATTATCTCCATTGGGTATAACGGACCACCTGCTGGTACTCATAATTGTGATGAAGAATGGCCTGAAACCGGTTGCCCACGTGATTCAAAAAATAGTTGTTCTCTTGCACTACATGCCGAGGAGAATGCGATTCTTTATGCTGTAAAGAATGGATCTACCCTCGAAGGCTCAACGCTTTATCTCACGCTATCTCCTTGCTTATCCTGTGCGAGGATTATATTTTCATCAGGGATTAAAAAAGTTTGGTACAAAGCATCATACGCTGAATATAAGGGTCTCCCTTCAGACGAAGGAGTTGATTTTTTGAATCGCTTTGGTGTAGAATGTATCAAGTTCTGACAAGATTGCAATTCTTTAACAATATCCAGGCTAACTATTATTCTTCACAGGCCGCAATTTGTTAAATTGCAGCTTTATTACAATGAATTGTATCCATGGGTTATAAAAGTCTAGCAGATTGCGTTTCAGATCTTGAAAAGCATGGTCATCTGATCAGAATAAAAGAGGAGGTTGATCCTTTTTTGGAGGCTGCTGCAATTCATCTGCGGGTGTTCGAAAATGAAGGGCCTGCGATACTCTTCGAAAATATCAAAGGAAGTAAGTTTCCCGCAGTATCTAATTTGTTCGGAACTCTGGAGCGTTCGAAGTTCATGTTCCGGGATACACTTGAAGCAATAAAAATACTGGTAGATCTTAAATCAGATCCCTTAAAAGCCGTTAAAAACCCATTTAAATACGCCGGATCAGGTCTTACAGCATTTTCGGCATTACCCTGGAATAAGGAAATGTTTTCCCCGATTAAATTTGGTAAAACTAAAATCTCGGCCTTGCCTCAGATAGTTAACTGGCCGATGGATGGTGGACCATTTGTAACTATGCCCCAGGTTTACACAGAAGATATTGATAAACCGGGCATTATGAATGCAAACCTGGGTATGTACCGAATTCAGTTAGGAGGAAATGAATACATCCCGGATCATGAAATTGGCTTGCATTATCAACTTCACCGTGGTATTGGTGTACATCAAACAAAGGCAAATGCAAAGGGTAAGGCTTTAAAAGTAAGTATATTTGTTGGCGGGCCTCCTGCCCATCCTCTGGCAGCAGTGATGCCATTGCCTGAAGGCTTGTCGGAGATGACCTTTGCCGGTGCCCTTGGAAACAGAAGGTTCAGATATTTTTATGATGAAGAGGGATTTTGTATCTCCTCTGATGCAGATTTTGTAATTACAGGTACGGTAGAGCCTGGTCATAATAAACCTGAAGGGCCTTTTGGAGATCATCTGGGCTATTATAGTTTGAAACATCCTTTTCCTCTGATGAAGGTAAGGAATGTCTACCATCGTAAAAATGCTATCTGGTCATTTACTGTTGTTGGCAGACCACCTCAGGAGGACACAAGTTTTGGGGCACTGATCCATGATATCACCGGTTCTGCTATTCCTAAAGAAATTCCGGGGCTACATGAAGTCAATGCTGTGGATGCAGCAGGAGTTCATCCATTGCTGTTTGCGATCGGCAGTGAGCGTTATACACCTTATCTTAAAGAAAAAAAACCTCAGGAGATCCTGACTATCGCTAATCATATTCTGGGTAAAAGTCAGCTTAGCCTTGCAAAATACTTGTTCATTTGCAGTAAAGAAGATGATCCTTCGCTTAAAACCAGCAATATTCAGGGATTTTTTAAACATATCCTTGAACGGATTGATCTTAGCCGTGACCTGCATTTTTATACCAGAACTACAATTGATACTCTTGATTACAGCGGAACTGATATAAATTCCGGTTCGAAAGTTGCTATTGCTGCTGCAGGGAATAAGAAGCGCAATCTTTGGACTGAATTACCTCAGTCTTTCGCACTTCCGGGACCATTCTCCAATTATAAAATGGTAATGCCAGGAGTACTTGCGGTCGAATCTCCTGCATTTGAGAGCCATCAGCAGACCGAACTTGAAATTGAGATTTTGAATTCGGCATTGTCGTCTGAAGATCTCGACGGCTTGCCTTTATTTATTCTGTGTGATGATGCCGGCTTCGTTGCCGATACTATAAATAATTTTGTTTGGGTTAGCTTTACCCGAAGTAATCCTTCCCATGATATTTATGGTATAAATTCCTTCACTGAGCATAAACACTGGGGATGTAAAGGACCGATGATTATCGATGCCAGACTTAAAAAGCACCATGCACCTGAACTTATTAAAGATAAAAAGGTAGAAGAAAGAGTTAGCAGGCTTGGAGAAAAAGGAGGCCCACTTTACGGGATTATTTAAAATACCCCCTAATCTAAGTTCTCATTCTCTTTGAAAATACGGATTACCTTCACAAAACGTCCCTGATAATACCTGTTTAATGGTGTTTTGGTAACGCTGTATGCTTTTCCGGATGTCGAATGAATAAATTCATGGTTCTGCCCTCGATCAGATGTAATGATTCCCATATGGCCTACAGCCCGTTTGGTGCTGTCAGTACCCGTAAATAAAATAATGTCTCCCCGCTTCGCTTCTTTTAGATTTATTTCCTTTTCAATATGAGTAAAATCTCTGGACGATCTTGGAACTGATATACCAAAATGATTAAAAACATAAGTGATAAAGCCTGAACAATCAAAGCCTGTGCGGGGATCGGTCGATCCATATTTGTAAGGAATACCTTCCAGTGTTTCTGCAAAATCAACCAACTCCTCCGCTTTGGTTCTTTTGGTATTAATTACTGCTGAAGCCAGTGTATCGTAATTGAATTTAAGTATTTCTTTTGGTTTTTTAACATCAATATCACTTGCCGGTACTACTTTTATCTTAGGAGGTGGAATGTAGTGATCCCCTGATGGAATATCACAGGAGGAAAGCAATAAAAACAGTAAAGCATTTAAAATCATTGACTTCATGAATTATTCTGAGCAAAAACCCGTCCAATCATTTTCCTGTTTTTTAATAACAGGTGCCAATTATTAGTTAGCTAATTTTACCCTATGGTTTTCTATATTTTAGATTGATCAGCGATTAACTTACATTTTTTAGCCTTCAGCTTTTAACTTTCACCTTTTAGCTTTCAGCTTTTAGCTCCTGAAATCCTCTCCTTCAACTTCTCCGCAATCTCAAAACTTCTTTTAATTCGTGTTTCAATAGACTTAGCCTGTCTGATGTAATATAAATAACCCCGCTTTCCTCCATCTTTGAGTGCTAAAAATGCCTGATAAGCAAATTCGTCCTGTGCCAGAACTTCACTGAATTCTTCAGGAAGATCAAGCCCATTACCAGGGTCGTTACGGATAGACATATTGAACGCTCCACTCGTTAAAAGATTATTCTCCCTAATCAGTTTCAAACTGGCAATGACCACATACCGGCCATGCCGGGGAACCAAGGCACATGGGAACTCGGGCTTATCTCCGATTCTGCATAAAATGCGTACAGAACCTTTTCCGCTGATAAACTGTTTTGCTATCGCATCAGGAATGATAATGACATGGTGTACCATAGGGCCATCAACAGGCTCTAAATGAGCAAAAAAGGAAAGCCCGGAGGAAGATTGTATATTCATACAGCGAATTTATCAATTTAATAACATTGGACATAAATACACTAAAAGCTTACATAATACTTTCAGCCTCTGTACAAAAAAGTTATCTTTGCCCATGCAAGAAAAAATTATCATTCTTGACTTCGGGTCGCAATACACACAGCTTATTGCCCGAAGAGTCAGAGAGCTAAACGTATACTGCGAGATACACCCATTCAATCATCTTCCTGAATTTGATGCTACAGTTAAAGGCCTTATTCTTTCGGGTAGTCCTTATTCAGTGAGGCAGGCCGATGCACCACAGATCAATTATCAGGATTTGCAGTTGAAATTTCCGATTCTGGGAGTATGTTATGGTGCCCAATACATAGCCCATACTTCTGGTGGCGAGGTAAAGGCTTCCTCTACCCGTGAATACGGAAGAGCTTGTCTAGATTATATCGACCATACTCATCCCTTGTTCAAAAATATATCCAAAGGTTCTCAAACCTGGATGTCCCATGCCGATACCATTGCTTCGATTCCGGATAATTTTGAAATTATAGCGAGTACGGATTCTGTGAAGGTTGCGGCTTATCATATTAAAAATACCAAGGTTTATGGAATACAATTTCATCCTGAAGTAACTCATACCACGGATGGAAAACAGCTTCTTGAAAATTTCCTTGTAGATATTTGCGGTTGCAGTCAGGACTGGACTCCGGATGCTTTCATAGAAACTACTATTGCTGCATTGAAAGAGAAAA
>CAYHGN010000059.1:0-21361 GCA_964356005.1 uncultured Sphingobacterium sp. | reverse complement strand
AATTTACCCAAAGTTATTATCAATTTGTTAGGCCGTTTGCGGAATTGAGGGAATCTAACTCAGGTTATTAAGTCTTGTAATGGTGAATATTTATTACAAGTATGCCTTAAGGCTGGAAGTGGGAATTCTGACTACTGTCAGCAAGTTTTAGAAAGAAAGATAATATCAGCCTTTAGTTATTAAGGAATGTATTAATCAGCCAGTTACCGGGTTCAATTATTTCAATTACCATTTCCTGAGTACCAATGGAATACCTGGCTTTAAATGGAAATTCAACCTCGGTCAACTTTTGAGTAGTTCCTTTTGGGCCGTCCATGATGTTTACAACTCGCAAATATGCCCCCGACATAATACTAATGTTCGTAATTGTGGCCTTAGAACCAATCGCCGATACGCCCAAACTTGGAATTCCACCGCTTGTATTTGATAATTCAATTGTAATAGTGTTTTCATCAGAATCCATTTTTTTTTGAATTTCAATTCGTGCTATCTGATTGGTCTGACTGTGTATGATATAAGGAAATTCATATTTACCAATATATGTGTCTCTTTTCCAGAAACCGCTTAATACACTATCAGCCTTTCCCGGTATCCTAAATGTTTTGATTCCTTGTCCATTCATTTTACCTTTGAGCCATTGCCCATCGTAAAAATCTCCGTTTTCCCATCGATACAAGCCTTTTCCGTTTGGATAGCCATCTTTAAAAGCACCCTCATAATTGTCAACTCCATTTGCCTTTCCCTGGCCATCCGCTTTCCCTTTTAGACAGGAACCTTCATATTTGGTTGAAATAGCCGGAATCATTACCCTGCATGTTTCCTGTGCAATTACTGGAATACTAATGCAAAATACAGGCAGTAGCAATACGAATTTGAAAAGTATAGATTTCATAACAATTATATTAGCCAGTGAACAAAAATCTACTTCTTTAAACAGAATAAAATAAAAGAGACCGTATTGATTGGGTATCAGATACGGTCTCTTTTAACATAAAGTTAAATTTAGGTTCTATTTATCCCACCAAATTCTAGTAGCCAGATTATCTGCACCCTGACGGGTAACTGCCTCTGTATAGCTCTTTCCATTAATAGATCCTTCATTTGTAGGATAACCCTGCCTGCGTGGTATAGTTGGCTGGTTACCATTTGGAGCAGCAGCCAGTACCGGAAATCCGGTTCTTCTCCAATCAGCCCATGATTCATAACCGTTCAGGTAAAGATGAACCCATTTTTGGGTCATGATCTGCTCCAGTCCTTTAGTCGCATCATAAGCAACATCTGCCTGCAGCATGTAAGCAGCATAGGTACCGGCATTATAAACACCATAAGTTTCCATTGAAGCCTTAATAGCATTTGCATAATGAGTAGCTGCTAAAGCATCGCCGCCTGCAATCCAGCCCTGTTTTGCTGCTTCTGCCTGTGTAAATAACACCTGTGCATAAGAATAGATCAATGCTGGAGATCCTGCTCCACGGAATTTATCACCTATACGGCTGTAAGCTCCCGGAATGTTAACTGCTGTATTCGATCCATATGGAAGACCTCTAACCTGGCCGGCCAATACTTCACCATAAACAGGCAAACGCGGGTCATTCTTTGGTCCCATATAATCTGTCATAACTTTACTAATAGCATAATCATTACGTAAGCTGGTAGTGTAGTTATCAAACCATGGATTAAAGTTATTAGGATCACTGGATAAAAATTTATAATACATATTTCCAGAATTGCCTGAAATTACTCCACTTGAAATGGCATCGGCCATTTCAGCTTTGCCTTTAGCATTATCATTTTTCATCAAACGCAATGACATGAACAAGCGGGTAGTATTGGCAAACGTTTTCCATGCTGCCATATCTCCTTCAAAAAGCTGATCGCCCGTTACACCATTTTCAGCAAGTTTAATTTGAGTAGCAGCCTCCTTTAATTCCTTAAATAAATCTGCATAGATACTTTGCTGGGTATCGTATTTGGGGCTAAAATTTCCATTTCCTTTGAGTGCTTCAGAATATGGTAGATCTCCGAAACGATCTGTAAGCCACCAATAATAATATGCCTTCAAGATTCTTGCTACAGCAATCTGATTATCTTTAGATCCATTCACTCCGGCTTCTGCCAGAGGACTTCCTGAAGTGGCATTATCAATAATAGCCTTCAAGTTATACAAGGGTCCTGTATAGTGAGGTGACCAATCAAAGTTACGAACAGTATAAAGTGAGGCGCCTGGATAAGGTCCTTCGGATATGAACTGAACATACATATTTGCAGAATGACGACTTCCTGCTGTTCCCGAAAATACTGTTCCAGGAAATGACTGCAAAGAATTTGTAAGCAGGGCCTTGTTGGGAACACTGCTTACAGCTGTAGGATTAACGTTGGTATCTTTGAAATCACTCGGATCACATGCTGATAACAGCATCGCAGATCCTATAATTAAACTTAATAATTTTTTCATTTTCTGTTTCTCCTTAATTAAAATCCAACTCTCAAATTCAAACCAATAGTTCTTGTTGAAGACAACTGTCCACCTTCATTTCCAAACCCTTCAAGTTCAGATGGATCCATACCGAATTTTTTTGCAGGTGCTGATATTAGCCATGCATTATTCACGATAGCACCAATATTAACATTGCTGACAGGCATATTTCCCAAGAATTTTTTAGGAACAGAATATCCTAAACGAACTTCACGTAGTTTAAGATAAGATGCACTTAAAAGATAATTTCTGGTATCGCGCTGACCGTTTGTGTAATAATGTCTCCTTGCTGCAATGTAGGTATCAACCGGAGCACCGGTTGGAGTAACCCCAATAATATGCACGCCACCACCTAAAGATGGAAAAGATCGTTCGGGGTTCCCTTTATCATTCATCGCTACTGTTGCGGCAGTTAAACCTGTACCATCACCATACATTTTAGTTAATGAATAGAACTGTCCACCCTTTTGAAAATCTAATGAGAATGAAAGGTCAATTCCTTTATAGTTTAAGCTGTTATAAAAGCCACCAATAAAATCTGGTAACATTGAACCTAATTGGTTATTGATTGTATAATCAACAGTTCCTGCAGTACTTGTATAAACAGTTTTGCCCTGAGCATCTAATTTGACCATACGACCTACCATTTGTCCCCAAGGTTGTCCAACCTGATTTTCAATACGGAAATCATTACGCTGGGTACTGTACAAGTAGGTATTTAGTCCTTCGGCAAGTTCCTTAACAATAGACTCTGATTTTGAAAAATTCACAGAGGCTGTCCAGGTAAAATTATTCTTACTAATAGGGGTTCCATTAATAGTTAATTCCCATCCTTTTCGCTGGATATTTCCGGCATTAATTTGGGCTGTAGTAAATCCTGATGCCGGTGCCACATTAAGACCAAGAATCTGGTTTGTATTATTATCTACATAATAAGCAAGATCGAAACCAACTCTATCTTTAAAGAAACGCATTTCAGTACCAATCTCGTATGATTTGGTTAAAGATGGCAATACCTGGCCTGTGCGAAACTGGTCGCCAATTGATGCGGAAGGATTGCTTCCATAAATCGAACCATTATTAATCGCTATGTCAACTTGATAGGGATTCAAATCGGATCCAACCTGCGCAAATCCACCTCTTATTTTACCGAATGATAAAACATTTGAAATTCCACCTTTCATAAGTTCACTGAACACAATACTTGTTGATACAGATGGGTATAAATATGAGTTATTAGCAGTAGGTAATGCCGAAGACCAGTCATTTCTTAAAGTTGCATCTAAATACAAGAATGACTTGTAACCAAAGGAAGCTTTACCATAAATACTTCTAACTTCTCTTGCCGAATAAGTGGTGGATGTATTAGGACGAGTTACTGATGCTGAAATATCAAAATAATTTGGGAATGTTAATCCACCAGTAGTTGAGTTGTTTAAGGTATTATTTTTATTGGTACGAATATTACCTCCAACAAAACCATCAATTGTGATGTTTCCAAATCCCTTTTTGAAATTCAGATTAGCTTCATAATTCATTTCATTATTCAACAATTGATAGGTTGAATAACCTGGCTGTTGCAAACCACCATTTGCTACTCTGGCATTGCCATTTCCATTATTATAATCCATTCGGACATAGGAAGAGAAATTAAAAATATCATTGATCTTATATTTAAAGCCTAAATTAGATACAATTCTATTTCTGATATCAGTTGAGAAATTCTCATCCGTTATAAAATAAGGACTGTCCCAGTATTGAGGCTGAAGATATAATGATGGGTCTCCAGTTGAGTTTGGATCACCTATATTCCATGAACTTAAACTTCCATCGGCATTACGATAATTCTTTAAACGCTTGATATCTAATTGACGCTGAAACCATTGGTTGAAGTTTTGTGTAACATTCGATCCGTCTAAAGCATATCCTTCACCTGGCTGCCCTTTAGTATTTCTTGTTGTATAATTAATATCTGTTGATACAGTCAGTCTTTTACTAATATTCATTGACGTGTTCAGAGCTAACTGATGTTGATCACGTATTGCTCCAGGAATTGTTAACGATCTGTTCAAATTATTGTATGACAGACGGTAAACCATCGCTTCAGATCCACCGGATACAGCTATGCTATTGTTAAAGGTTTTACCCGTATTAAAAAAATCTGCAATATTGTTGGGCTGGGCATTTAGTGGTGACAACTTTCCAAAATCAGCACCTGGATACCAGGAGTAATATGGACGATAATCTTGACCACTCATTATTGGACCCCAACTTTCATCTGCTCCATAGTCAATGATGCGCTGATTATTAAATGAACTCCAACTTGTTGGATGAACTGAAGGCTTATATCTAAATATATAAAAGCCCTCATTGTCATACGTAGTTCCCGGGGAAGTAGAATTTGATGAATAACCACCTGCATATGAATTTTGATATTCAGGTAAGATATACACATCTTCCAAAGAAGAACTCATGTTTAAATCTACTTTAGGTTTGCCAGTTTTGGATCCTTTTTTAGAAGTAATAACTATTACACCAGCTCCAGCTCTGTTTCCGTATAATGCTGTTGCTGCCGGTCCCTTTAATACAGAAATAGATTCTACGTTATCCATTATTACACTTTCTTGCAGTGTTGGAGTCCCATCAACTACATAAAGGGGATTAGCAACACCGAGTCCACTAATACCACGAATAATAATATTGGCATTATCGAATGTGGAACTTGGCGAACCCTGAAGTTGCACGCCGGCAACCTTACCCGCCAAAGATGAACTGATGTCCATCGATTTTGCTAACGTAAGGCTTTCTCCTTTAACCTCCTGAACAGAATATCCTAATGATTTCTTTTCACGGCTTTCACCAAGGGCTGTTACAATTACCTCAGAGATAAGAGTAGCATCTGTGACGAGGCTCACATTCAAAACATTGGATGGTGGAATTGTACCCTCAATGGTTTTATAACCAATATAGGTAAATACCAAATTTTCTGCATTTGATGGAACTCTTAAACTGAATTTTCCATCAGCACTGGTCGAAGTACCTGCAGTACCTCCTTTTACTTTAATGCTTACCCCTGGCAGAGGCAAGCCGTCCTCTTTTGCTGTTACTGTCCCAGTAACAGTACGTTCTTGAGCCATAGCCTGAAAGGCAATAAATAGCATCAATAACAAAACATGTAATTGTTTTTTCATTCCGGTTTATTAATTGATTTGTGAAAAATTTGGTTAATTATAGTCTTAGTCAAATATTGTTAACAAATCCGTTACAAAAGAATTTTTTGTCACATTTTTGAAAAAAAAATATATAACTATCTATTTTTCAGCATTTTAAATTTATTTAATGAACTAAAAAAATATCAGAAATTGAACTTTTTTGGCGAGATCAGGCAATATTTACTACTTGTTTTACTTGAAATTTTCATTATAAATAGCTGAAATGAGTAGCCTAAAGGCTTTTTAATCAAAAAATTAGCCCAAGTTTTTTTAATTTATGATTTACAACAATGTAACAATTATATAGACATAAGTATTTATTTTACTACTATGTATTGCATATTACTAAACAAAACATATATCTTTGTTATATGATAGTGGAAAATACTCAAACTCAGATGAGGAAAGGAATACTGGAATACTGTATCCTTTCCATAATTTCCCGAGGGGAGATTTATGCATCAGACATCATCTCTGAACTAACAAAGGCACGCTTAATCGTTGTAGAGGGGACTATATATCCCTTACTAACTCGATTGAAGAATAACGGACTGTTAATTTATAACTGGCAGGAGTCTACATCAGGCCCCCCCCGGAAATATTACAACCTTTCACCTGCGGGACATGAAGTGTTGAAGCGGCTTAATACAACCTGGATAGAACTATCCTATGCAGTGGAAGTATCTCTAAATGAAAGAATTATCGAACCCATTAATGAAAAATCATAAAAAATTGCTAAAATTAAGGCCATGAATAAAACTATTATAATCAATATTAATGGGATTGTTTTCCATATCGAGGAAGATGCCTATGAAGTGCTGAGGACTTACATGACGGGTGTAAAAAGGCATTTTGCTTATTCTGCCGATAGTGAAGAAATTGTTACAGATATTGAAAACCGACTCGCGGAAATGTTCAGTGAGAAGCTGAAACAAGATCACAAACAAGTAATCATTGTCGAAGATGTTGAGTATGTAACAGAAAAAATGGGTACTGTTGATGATTTCGATGTCGATGAAGAGGATCCAACGATTCGCCTGTCAACCGGAGCCTATAAAACAGAAAAGAAATTATTCAGGGATATCGATGACAGCATAATTAGTGGTGTTTGCGCAGGTATTGGGCACTATTTTGGTGTGGAGCCAAAATGGATCAGGCTGATTGCAATCATTACCCTATTTATGGGCATAGGTATACCATTTTATATTATTTTATGGTTGGTTATTCCAAAGGCGAGAACCAGAGTGGATAAAATGGCCATGAAAGGGGAACCGATTAATATTCAGAATTTTAAAAAGAATTTTGATGAGGAGATACAAAATTTAAAAAGCGGTCTCAAAACAGCCCATAAAGAAGCCAAACCGGCAATACACCAATTGGCAAAGTTTATCGGCAAAGCCGGAATGCTCGCCATAAAAATTATCGGCGCAATGATCATATTAGCCGGAGTAAGTGGCTTATTTGTTCTGGGAATCGGTCTGATTACATTTCTGGGTTATTGGAATGGTAACCAGCTAAATACCTTTCCTTTTAATATGGTTAACCCGGGATATAAATCTATCCTTACCCTCTCTGCATTTACTTTGCTATTTATACCGATTATCGCACTGGTGGTTTTTGCAATAAGAGTATTATTTGCTCATTTTGAAGTTTCAAAAGGTGTTTACTTCGGAATGCTAATTATCTGGCTTGGAGCATTAGCGACTGGAATATACCATATCTCAAAGATTGGTTCAGAATTTAATGAAGAAGCGCAATATTCCATAAAATCAAATTTAAAGCCATCAAATTCCTTCTATCTCAAGCTAAATCCGGTTCAATATCTCACGAAAGAAGATAGTATGGATTATAACATAGACCCGAATGATTTTAAGGGCCGAATTATAATGAACTCCAGAAGAGGAAATTTTAATTTACCAAGAAATGTAAGTCTGAAAATTGTAAAAGCGGATATAAGTACTCCAATATTGATTCAGGAATTCAGTGCCAAGGGTCCTGATTTTGAAACAGCTTTATCTACTGCACAACGTGCAAAACATCGCTATATCCAAACAGACTCCCTCTTATTAATTGATGGAAATACCCATTTGCAGAAAGGTGAATTATGGCGTGATCAAAATGTTCATCTGGTTCTCAGGATTCCTGTGAGTACCACAGTATTCATTGAGGGCACTTTAAATCAATACCTTGAAGACTATAGCCTATGGGATTGTCAGCCTCAGAATGCGAAAAAGGATTTCCTTTCAGAATGGATTATGACAGCAAATGGTTTAAAATGCAAAAACGACAGCTTGTTCAATCAAAATAGAATAACGCCTGAACCTGAGGAACAGTATTAAAACTGGCTAGCTCCAGTCCCGGCCCCGGATCAGATCCAGGGTTGGGGTTTTTAATGCCCTACCATAAATACGGCATTGCTGAATAACAATTTACCGTTTTCCCAAAAACCTCTGAATAAAGGATCGTCAGCTAAATAAATAACTGAGCCATTGCCTATTTCCTGAACGCCAAAAATAAGACCATCAATTAATTTCTTTTTTGCCTGTACCCCAACAAATCCAGTAACATAATTCTCCTTTTTAATTGTGCCTACATTCCATCCATTGGTCAGGTATTTGTAAACCATATCATCGAGCTTTAACGTATAGTAAAAATTTGGAAAGCCAAATCCCAAAGGATGAGAATTATCCAAGTCCACTTTATAGATAGCTCCCGGAATGTTTGTACTTACATTCTCTCTTTCTCTTTGTTCATAAGCTCTAAGGTCTTCATAGATGTCCTTATCTCCTTTTTTAGCCTCTTCCTTAGTTTTTAGATCAAAACCTTTTTTACCGGCCAGTTCTGAAACCGCATTTTTCATGGCAATAAGCTTACCTCCGCCACGAATCCATTGCAGCATTTTATCATTACCCATTTCGGTATAATTGCCATCGGGGTAAATAAGTACATCAAACTCGTTCCAATTTATCATGTTCAGATCCTGAGGCCTGACCACAGTTACAGGATATCCAATCTCCTGTTCGAAAAAATGCCATATCTCACCCAGGGCAAGTGAAGATACATTTTCACCCCCTACAACAACCACTTTGGGTTTCTTGATAAACCGTACTTTACTTGATCCAAGATCTGCTCCTTTATCGACAAATGCTGTAGGAATCGCGAAGAGGCTAATGCCCGACTTTTTTGCAATTTCATTCACTGTCTTCTCAAATCCACCATCAACTGTACTGTTACCATTTCGGGTAATAATCAAAGATCCTGCATTAAAACGCCTTCCGGAAGTTTCAAATGGAATTTCAGAATACCTTACTTTGATCCTGTTATTCAGTAATTCAGCAAGGAATTTTACATCTGCAATGGAATTCCAATTCGCAATATAGGCTACAGGATTCGTAACCGTAGAAGCCGGTATAATATTCTCCGGTATAAGGTTAGTTTCCGGTTTGATGGATTCCTTCGTCGCATAAGCCTGAAGTCCGTGAGCATAAGGTAATGACCATGCAGTAATATCATAGGTTGCCGAATCAGATACAAATGTATTTGGCTCAAACAATACTTTCAGGAGTACCGATTTGGGCTGATGGGCACTAAGTACCATATCTGTTTTATCGACTTTGAAGCTTTCCGTTTTCCCATTGAAATAATTATATCCCTGAGCCCCTTTGGAAATCCCAAAGCCAAATTCAATTCCATTTCTTTGAAGCAGCGCAGCAAGTGATTTTATCTTTTCTGTATTATCACCCTTGATAATGTAGGATTTAAAATCCCCGGGAGGATTTGATTTACTTAATGTAAAATAATTTCTGAACTCCGAAATTGCTTGCTCAGCATGTTGGGAAGCCGCCTCCAAAGTGGAAAGACCAGAGGTATGATGGTGGTCTATCCGATCTTTCAGGGTTAAAGTATCCCCTTCTGCGTTGATCACTGCAAGACCCGCTCTGCCTGAGCCCCCCTGTTCATAAGTCATTCCTATAGATCCGTTATAAACCGGATAGGTATCCCCATAAGAAGGATAGAGCAAATCAAAGTTTTCACGGGTAAAATACATCCAACCGTTTTGATCGAAGTAGCGCGCATTGTTTTTACCAATAATCGTTTGAAACTCCCGCTGCCATTTGCTGATATCCTGATGATAGGGCTCAGCAGCCGGAGCAAAATAATAAGGACTATTTATTCCCTGTTCATGAAAATCAACATGAACTTGTGGAAGCCATTTGTTATAAACTGCAAGCCGCTGCTGGGATTCAACCTGACTTTGCCATACCCAATCTCGGTTCAGATCAAAATAATAATGGTTGGCCCTGCCTCCCGGCCATGGTTCCATATGCTCACGTGCAAATGAAAGGGCATCGGGAACTGCATTTTTTATAGGATTATAAAAATTAACATAACGCTCCCTTCCATCAGGGTTTAAACAGGGATCCAGAATGACCAGGGTATTCTTTAACCATGCTTTTGTTCTTGTATTTGCAGGATCAAGCAGATCAAAAATGGTTTGTAATGAAGCTTCTGTTGATACAGATTCATTTCCATGAACGTTATAACTAAACCAAACCAATACAGGCTGATCTTTTAAGCTTTCTAGGGACTTTGAAGTATTTAAGCCATCCTTTATTCCGGTAAGGCTCATATTATTCTTCCGGATTTCTTCGAGACGGGTAATATTTAAATCTGAACCAACAAAAGCAAGAAACAAAGGACGCCCTTCATTGGTTTTACCATAATCCTGCAATTTGATATTCTTTGAGACAGAAGCCAGGTATTTATAATATTCAACAACCCTGTAGTGCGGTGTAAACTGCTCTCCCAACTTATAGCCCAAAAATTCGGAAGGGGATTGAATTTTTTGTGTAAAACCATTCAATTGCATTCCTGTTAAAAGGAGAAGCAAAATAAGACTTTTCTTCATTCGGAATTATGTATTTATGATTGGTAATATGCCGAAGCAAACTGGATAATCAATAAAAAAGCTCAGATTAAACAGTATAAATTGAAGCATCCATTCTGATATTAAAGCTGCTATTCAGTACTATTCAATGCCTGAGGAAATCCCTCGAATGTACGAGAGAATCGCATAATTACCAAATTCTTCGCCTGAGAGGAACAAAAGTATTATTATTGTATCAAGCTATTTAAAATGACTATCGCAGAATTATACGAGGTATACAAAAAGCATCCGGTAATTTGTACTGATACAAGGAAGATCAGTAAATCATGCTTGTTCTTTGCATTGAAAGGAGATCATTTCAATGGGAATGAGTTTTCTAATCAGGCCATTGAAAGCGGTGCAGCTTATGCAATAATAGATGATTCAAAATACGCTGTGAATGAGCACTTTATACTTGTTTCAGATGTTTTGGAAACACTTCAGGATCTTGCCAGATATCATCGCAACAAGCTTAGCATTCCGATAATCGGAATTACAGGAAGCAATGGCAAAACCACTTCCAAAGAGCTAATCAGATCAGTACTTTCACAAAGGTTCAGAACCTTTGCTACAGAAGGTAATCTGAATAACCATATCGGTGTTCCCCTGAGTATTTTATCAATCAACGATACTTGCGAAATTGCCATCATCGAAATGGGGGCCAACCATCAGAAAGAAATCGAATTTCTTTGTGGAATTGCCCAACCTACTCAGGGACTTATTACCAATATTGGGAAAGCACATCTGGAGGGATTTGGCGGAATTGAAGGGGTAAGAATAGGAAAGGGTGAGCTATATGAATTCATAGCAAAAACCGGAGGTACAATATTCATCAATGCTGATGATCAGGTCTTGAAAGAAATGATTGTTGAACGTGAGGTTAAAAACACAATTACTTATGGCTCAGGTAAAGCTAATTTCATAAATGCAGTACTAAGATCTTCTGCACCTTTCCTCGACATAAAATGGGAAATTCAGGGTGAATCTTCCGATAAGAACAGTTTTAGGGCAAAATCAAATTTACCTGGGATCTATAATTTTAATAATGTAGTTAGCGCAATATGTATTGGTAGTTACTTTAAACTAAGCCCCGAAAAAATTAATTTGGGTATCAGTTCTTACCATCCATTAAATAGCCGGTCTCAGATTCTAAAAACCGAACACAATACGATAATCTGTGATTACTATAATGCTAATCCAAGCAGTATGACCGTAGCTTTGGATAACCTGGAATCAATGCATACTAATTCCAAAGCAATGATTTTAGGTGATATGTTTGAGCTCGGAAATGAGTCTGGCAGAGAACATCAGTTAATCCTAAATAAGGCAATGGAAAGTAAATCGGCCCGAAAGATATTCATAGGTGAAGAATTTTATAAACTGAAAGAAGGTAAGGCTGCAGAATTTTTCATAACAGTTCAGGAAGCTAAGCAGATACTGGAAGAAAAACCAATTAGGGCTTCAACTGTTTTAGTAAAAGGATCAAGAGGAATGAAGCTCGAAACATTGTTGCCACTGTTGTAATACAGGTCTTCTTCAGGTATTCTTCTCAGATTTTTTCATCAAATTTCTTCTGTATTGCTGAAGGATCAGTAGAACAGGCGCGCATAGAAATGAAAAAACATAAAGAGGATGCCCCGGATCAAAAATTAATACTGAAAAGAGGCAGAAGGCTATCAGAAATATGGTAAGATAGCTGTAATATGGGCTGGTCAGAAACTTTTTAAATGCTATCATCTTACATCTTCTTTTCTACTCTGATTCCCGCATCAGTTATATAATCCAGCGGATTATCTCTCATATTCTGTTCCAGCTCAATAACATACTTTCCCTTCAAAGGAAATTTATAATCTTCTTTGAATAAGATTTGATAACTATACAAATTTCCAGAGCCGCTACCCAACCATTCTCCATCAGGAAGGGCGAGTTTAAATTCTCTTCTTTCTGTGGTTTTTTTACCATCCGGCCCAATGATATGGATCAGCAGAAAAATATTTGAATACTTGTAATCTGAAGTGTGACGAAGATTGAGATATAAATTACAAGGAATATCTTGAGATTCAATATTCAATGGAATTTTGACTTTCTCTGAATAAGACCAGTTATGTTTATCCAGTTCGATATTGCTGTCTACAATTGCTGACTTATCCTGGCAGGAAGCCAGAATTGCTGCCAACAAAACAACAACTAAAATCGATAGTTTACCCGGCTTCATTAATCTTATTCTGTAGGTTTTTCTCCCGCCGGTTTTTCTCCAGACGGCCTTTCACGATTATTGTTATTCCTAAAATTTTTTCTTTTTTGGTTATTTCGGTTTGGACCTTCCGGTCTTTCAGTTTGTGGACCGGCAGGTCTTTGTTGCTGATTGGGATTCTGAGGTTTTGGTATTCTTTGGGCAGTAACCTGTACAGTTGGTGTAGCAGAGGCGGATTGTGGAGAACCCGGTCCTTTAGGTTTATTCCGGTTCTTGCGATTATTTTTCTTGTTTTTCCCACCCTTGTTGTCCAGACGGGTCAGGCTATCCTGTCCAACTACATTTTCATAATCAAAAACTTTGGCAACAACCGGTTTATCTTCTTCAGCCAATTCTAACTTAAGATATTCAGGTTTAATTCCCTCCTTATTAAGTTTTTGAACCTCTTTTACTCTGGCAATATCTACCGGGATCCAGTTCTCATCATTTGGATAACTAAACCACATCAGTTTCTTGAAAATATCTGTTTTCTGATGTCTTACAGTTCCGGTCATGGTCTCAAGACGTTCTACATTGTCAGGAATATCCCTCAGTGCATCCATATAGGTGTCCAGCTCATAATTCAAGCAGCATTTTAATTTGCCACACTGACCAGCAAGCTTTAGGGTATTTAATGACAGATTCTGATATCTTGCCGCGGATGTGGAAACTGTTTTAAAATCAGTCAACCAGGTTGAACAACATAATTCACGACCACAGGAACCTATTCCCCCGAGGCGACTGGCTTCCTGACGCATACCAATCTGCCTCATCTCAATACGGATCCGGAAGGTTTCGGCCATTTTTTTAATCAGTTCCCTGAAATCTACCCGGCCTTCGGCGGTATAATAAAATGTGGCTTTTGTCCGGTCGCCCTGATAATCCACATCACTCAGCTTCATTGCCAGACCCAATTCCTTTGCCAAAACTCTTGCCTTATGCATGGTTTCAAATTCAAGATCCTTCGAAATCTTCCATTTATCAACATCTGAAGGAGTAGCTTTTCGATAGATCTTTTTTAGAACGTCTTCTGTGCGCATATGCCTCTTTTTAAGCTGCATACGAACCAGCTCTCCGGTCAGGGAAACATGACCGATATCAAATCCACCGGAGGTGGTTTCAACAGCAACCAGCTCACCGGATTCGAGGTATAAATTTTCGGTATTTAGAAAGAACTCTTTTCGCGAGCCCTTAAATTTAATTTCTATGATATTAAATGGTTTAAAATTAGAAGGCATATCCATATGCGACAACCAATCATAAACATCTAATTTACTGCAACCATTGGTAAGGCATGAACCATTACTCTTGCATCCGGCAGGGGCACAGCCACCTGTTGTACAACTACCACATCCCATATCTAATTCAATATATATTGAGTCCCCGCAGGGAGCGTATTAAACTTTAAAATTTTAACCAACTGTAAAGATACATCTAAAAATAAAATTTTTGGATTTGCATTGCGCTCAATGTGATAATGTGCCTTTTCGAGTTCATTTACCAGAGCCTCGCATTTTGCAAAATCCAGGTGTTTGCTGAAATTTTTGACGAAATCCAGTTCTGCTGATGGTAAATGTACTAATGATTCTGCACCTGACATTAACATAATGCATTCCCTGATCAACTGAACCCCATAGCGCAGCATATTTTTCTGATTCTCACGACCCAGTTTAGAAAGCTCATCAACAAAATCTATGATCTGAGCTCCTTTATCGGCAAAAGTCATCCGCATCCAACCTGTAAAATTCCGGAAATCATCATGATCATCATCCTTCAAAAGATTCAGTGCAGCCTGCATATTTCCATCACTCAAATAGGCTATCCGCGAGGCCTGAGTCTCAGAAATATCCTTATTATCAATAAGATATCGAACAATATCTTCATTCCTTAAGGCAGGAATTTTAACCAATTGCGTTCTGGATATGATTGTATTTAAGATCTGATCCTGATTTTGTGCGACCAAAATAATCAGTGTTTTGCTTGCCGGTTCTTCCAATGTTTTTAAAAGCCGGTTTCCCTCATTTTTGAGATATTCGGGAAGCCAGATAATCATCGTTTTATACTCCGATTCAAATGCTTTTAATGAAAGCCGGTGCAGAATATTCAAACATTCAGCTTTGTTGATATTTGGCTGTTTATTCTGTGCATCCAACCGAAGACGCCATTCATCGAGATCAAAATACGGATTGCCCAAGACCAGATCACGCCACTCAGCGAGGTCGGCCAACGAATCTTCCTTCTCACCACCACGGAAAAATGGATAGGAAAAATGCAGATCAGGATGTATCAGTTTATTATATTTTCGACAGGAAGAACAGTTGCCGCAGCTGTCTGTTTCAGTTCTTTCAGTACATGAAATGAATTGAGCATAGGCAAGGGCAAGGGCGAAACTACCGGAACCTTCGGGCCCAAGAAACAATTGCGCATGACTAACCCTGTTCTCAAAAACCGATTGAATCAGTTGTTCCTTTATCGCATTCTGACCAATAATTTCCTGAAACAGCATGGTGCAAAATAAGAAAAATTACGTTTTAGAACACAGATAATTAGGGAAGGATAGTTACAAATTTGTCTTAGTATTAAGAATCATCAAAAATTTATGTCCATAAGATGATTCAAAATATATAATTTTGCCCCCAACTAATTATATTATCTCGTTGAAATCCAATAAAAATCAAGGCTTTAGGCTTTCAAAAGAAGCCATGCAGGACTTTGGCTACAAAGTTGTTGATGCAGTTATCGAACATTTTGAAACACAGGATAAAAAGCTGCCGGTATCTAATGCCAGTAGACTACAGATGGACAAACTTTTCTCTGAAGAGGCTCCTGAAAATCCGATGCCTGCAACCGAGGTTTTAAACTTTGTACTTGAAAATGTCATGACACAAAGTAATATAATGACTCATCCAAAAACCTATGCTTTTGTTCCTGGTCCGAGTAATTATATCAGTGTGATGTCTGATACCCTGGCAACAGGCTTTAATATTTTTGCTGGGGGATGGGTAGGTTCTGCAGGAGCTGCCGGACTTGAGATCAGCACCCTGAACTGGATGCTCAAACTCTTTAATTTCCCCGTAAAAGAGGGTGGTGGTATTTTTACCAGCGGAGGTTCAATGGCGAATTTAACAGCACTTGCGACAGCTAGGAAAGTGAAATGTGGTGAGGATTTTTCGAAAGCAATTATCTATTTATCCGATCAGGCACATTCCTCAAATATTAAGGCAATCAATATTCTGGGTTTTAAAAAAGAACAAATCCGGATAATTCCAACCGACATGGAATTTAAGTTTTCAATCAATAAATTGAAAAATGCGATAGCCCGCGATAAGATCGGAGGTTTAAAACCATTCTGCCTGATTGCCTCTTCAGGCACAACCAATACCGGAACAATAGATCCACTACCTGAACTCGCAGCTATCTGTAAAGAGGAAAATATATGGCTTCATGTGGATGGTGCATTTGGTGCAGCAGTTATTTTATCAAAAAATGGCAAAAAGCTTCTTAAGGGTATTGATAAGGCAGATTCATTAACGATAGATCCTCATAAATGGCTTTTCCAGCCTTATGAAATCGGTTGTCTGCTGGTTCGCGATCATAAATCTTTAAGTGGCACATTTACAGAAAAGCCGGTCTATCTCAGGGATATTGAAGGTAATGAATCGGAGATCAATTTTTATGATCATGGTATTGAGCTGACCAGGCACTTCAGGGCCTTAAAGTTTTATATGTCGATCAAAACCTTCGGACTTAAAACTTTCAGGGAAGCCATTGACTACAATATATATCTTGCAGAACAGGTAGAAGCTGAACTCAGAAAGAGTGCTAAATGGGAGGTAGTATCTCCGGCAACTCTTGCGATCATCAATTTCAGATACAATCCTGTGAAAGAGAATTTAACAGAAAAGAAGGTAGATCAGGTCAATCAAAAAATAGCTGCAAAAATGATGGCATCTGGCGAAGCGCTATTGGTCACCACCATCCTGCTTGGACAGGTTGTTTTGAGAATGTGTTTGATCAACCCTGTAACCACACTTGAAGATGTGAAAAGTACAATTGCACTTTGCGAGAAATTCGCCCAGGAATAAGCAAGAATCTTCTCAGGAGACATTTTTAATCTCTTATATTTATTTCATCCAATCAATCGACCTATGCGCATACTTGCTTTTGATTATGGTACTAAACGCATTGGAATTGCAGTAACCGATCCATTGCAGATTATAGCTACCGGACTTGATACCATTCATCCCAAAGACATCATTGATTATCTGAAAAAATACCTTTCTGCAGAACAAGTAGAACTTTTTGTGGTAGGCGAACCAAAGCAAATGGATGGAAGCCCTTCTCAATCAACACCAAATATTAAAGGCTTTATTACTACACTTAAAAAGCATTTCCCGGAAATTCCGGTCGAGCGGATCGATGAGCGTTTTACATCTAAAATGGCATCAGCCGTCGTCGCTCAAAGCGGATTTAAAAAAACAGACCGCCATAATAAAGAACGTCTGGATACGATTTCAGCAACAATTATCCTGCAGACTTATCTCGAAAAGAAAAGCCTGAGCTAAACCGCCTGCCCCTTTGGGCTAAAACCAATTTCCTATCTTTACAGCATGGATTTACTCAGCGATGAACTTAAAAGCTACCTGGAAAGCTCCTGCGACCCCGAAAGTGATCTGCTCAAACAGATAGATCGCGAAACCCATCTTAAAGTTTCCTTACCGCGGATGCTTTCAGGACATTACCAGGGCAGGGTGCTCAGCATGCTCAGTAAATTAATTTGTCCGCGAAGAATTCTGGAAATTGGAACCTTTACTGGATATGCAAGCTTATGTCTGGCAGAGGGCTTGAGCGAGGATGGTATTCTGCATACCATAGACATCAATGGGGAGCTGGAAGACATGGTACGTGCCAGCTTCAATAAATCAGATCTGGGACTTAAAATTCAGTACCACATTGGTCATGCTATTGAAATCATCCCGAATCTGGATGAGGTATTTGATCTTATATTTATTGATGCCGACAAAAAGAATAATGAAAGCTATTATAACCTAACAATCGATAAATTAAGAAGCGGGGGATTAATTATTGTGGATAATGTTCTTTGGAGTGGTAAGGTAATTGGGGAGAAGAAAACAGATTCAGCAACCACAATTATCAGTAGTTTTAATGAGATGGTAAGCTCAGACAAGCAGGTTGAAAAACTGATCCTTCCGGTACGTGACGGTATTTATATAATCAGAAAAAAATAATTATTAATGCGAAATCTTAAGTCTTTATTAATTCTATTTACCTGCATGATTTCACTAATGACTTCATGTGGAATTTTAAAAAAGCAGCCCTCCAAACCAGAAGTTCGTAGACCTGCTCCAGCTCCCAAAACCAAAGAGACTGAATCAGCAAAAGCCAGGGAAAATCAAATTCCTGAAATTAAAAACTATACGGCAATCACCTATATCGAGCGATTTAAACAAATCGCGATACGCGAAATGAATAATTCGGGAATTCCAGCCAGTATTACGCTTGCTCAGGGAATTTTGGAATCAGGAAATGGAAACAGTCCGCTGGCACTTGAAGGGAATAACCATTTCGGAATTAAATGTACTCCGGAATGGAGAGGAAAAACGATGCTTAAAGATGATGATCAAAAAGATGATTGTTTCAGGGTGTATACCTCACCCGAAGAATCGTTTAAGGATCATACAGAGTTTCTGAAAAGAAAGCGGTATGCCCCTCTTTTTGAACTGGATAAAAATGATTATCGTGGCTGGGCAGCAGGTTTGAAAGCGGCAGGTTATGCGACAAATCCTCGCTACGCAGAACTGCTGATTAGTCTGATTGAGCGTTATAACCTCAATCGTTTTGACCGGATGGAGACAGCAACAGAGAAAATCGTTAGGGAAGATAAAGTACTTACAGAAATTGCCAAAAATATCCCACTTGAAAAGAAGGAAGAAGCCAGCCGGCCACGCGTAATTATGAAAATTCATGAAGTAAAATCGGGAGATACCCTTGCTTCTGTTTCAAAGTTATTTGGAATCAGTGTGGATGATATCAAACTGCTCAATGGCCTGGAGGATGCCAATTTGAAACCTGGACAACTTCTTGTTGTATCTAAATAAGTTAAAATTGTTAAAATGCATTATTCTTTTCGTTGAAACACTTAGTTTTATTGACTTGAAAAAAATCATCTATACCTTTCTATTACTCTTCATTGCCCTAAGCGGTCTGCATGCACAGGATAAAACAGTGCAGGGAATCGTTTTTGATATGGATAGCAAGCAGCGCTTAACAAGGGTATATATTTACAATACCAGAACTGGTGATGGATTTTATAATACGACCAAGGGGGAATTTAAGACTAATGTCCGTGAAGGAGATGTATTGGTTGCCGCCTTACAGGGTTATGGGGTTGATACAATAAGCATTCATTCAGAAAGTACAGTACTTTTTTATCTCAAAAGAAATAGCATTCAGTTACAGGAGGTCGTAGTAAGGGATTCTCTACAAACACCAGCCGACCAACTTAAAGCCAGGCAGGAAGAATTTAATACCGCATATAGTAAAGGTACTGTGAAGGATGTTCTTACAACCGGTGGTAGTAATGGAGGAGGCGGGGCGGGTTTAAGTATCAATGCATTATATACCCTTTTGAGCAGGGAAGGAAGAAATGCAAGACTCCTTCAAAAAATTATAGAAAGAGATTACCGGGATGCAATGATCGATTACCGTTTTACCAATACCCTGATCAACCGGGTAACCGGACTGAACACCGACAAGCTCAGGGATTTTAAGCAACAATATAAACCCGGATATTACTTTATACTGGAAGCCAACGATTATGATTTGATTGAGTACATCAGAAAATCCTATCAAAGCTATTTGCAAAATCCTGATGCATACAGGCTTGAGTCTTTAAAAGGAAATTAGATTGAAGTGTTTTAAAATTATTCAGTTAGCCAATCTCCCGGTCGGGGGTATGGCATTATTTCCATTTTTGCAAAACGAAGGTTCGCCTCCTGGACAACCTATCTGAGCAGAAAATAGGAAATTCAAAAAACATATCAAAAAGAGGGCATTTTTGTTTTTATTTGCTGAATGCTTTTAAGATTTTTAACAATTGCTTTTTTTATAGTTGGATTAACCTCATTAGCTTATTCGCAGAATGCTAATAATGAGGCTGATACGCTTATTTTAAAAGATTTAAAGCAGTATCCCCGAAAAAATTCTCTCCCGGTTCGCAGACCGGTACTCTTTCCTGAAACAGTGGTTTTAAGTGCTGCAGCAGATCTGGATTTAAAAGTAAATTACTGGCGTAACCTAACATCTTTTGGTTTAAATATCAATCAGGCGGCTTTCAGTGAAAATTGGGGTGCTGGAGGAGTGAACTCTCTGGCTCTGGGCGGACAGTTTTCCTATAAAACCGATTACACCAAAGAAGATAAAAACTTTGCCTCGGAGCTTATTCTGCAATACGGTAAGCTAAATAATAAGGGTCAACTGGCAAGAAAAACGATTGACAGGATATTCCTGGATAATAAAGTTGCATTAAAACTGTCTAAAAGCTGGTATTTTTTCGGATCCCTTAACTTTGAATCACAGTTTGATATGGGCTATTCCTTTTCGAAGGATGCTCAGGGGAATGAAAAGCGAACCCTCTTATCCAAATTTATGGCACCGGGATACCTGACCGAATCTGTTGGATTTGAGTATAAACCAGTCAAGTATTTTTACCTTCGTATAGGTACCGGAACAGCCCGCCAAACTTTTGTACTTGATACTGATCTTCATCTGACTAACCCAAAGAATTTTGGGGTTGTTCCGGGTAAGACATTCAGAAACGAGCTGGCATTTCAGGTAGTTGGCTCTTATGATAAGGATGTTGCAAAAAACCTGAATCTCAAAAGCCGTTACAGTATGTTTGCCAATTACGAAAAACTTTCAAGTATTGACAACAGACTAGACCTCACATTGACCGCGAGTGTAAACCGTCTGATAAATGTATCCCTGGCAGGGATTATTCTTTACGATGATGATACAGCAAGCCAAATTCAGGCTAGTCAGGCAATGGCTTTTGGACTCGTTTATAAATTTGCGAATTAATGCCTGAAGTACAAGGCATATACCTGTAAACCTGAATTCGATAGGAGGAAGGGTAAAATAACGCGGTTATAATTGGTCAGATTGGGCTCAGGAGCCAAAATAATTTGATTTTGGAAAGCAATACCTGTGTGTTATAGGCTGGTTCAGCCCTTTCCTCCGGAGTATTTCCGGCATGAAATCACGTTCTATTTCAAATTACGAATAGCCGGAAGATACCTCCTCTGGCAAGGTTTATTTTACCCGGGGGCTGTTTTTCATTGGGACTGACAGCCCGGTTCTGCTGGAACGCGCTCAATGTTATTATTTAAGAGTCCGCTTAGGCTCTTTGGATTAAAATTGCAGTGTGGGATATTTTTGGGGTTCCCACTTTCGTGACCGTTGCTCAACCTACCCAAACCAGATTTTACCTGGTT
>CAYHGN010000058.1:0-21674 GCA_964356005.1 uncultured Sphingobacterium sp. | reverse complement strand
AATTCCACGGCCTTTATCCAATGCTGCTTCGATAACTGTACCTATGGCACGTTTGTTCGGATTGGCTGTTAATTCAAGCATATCAGCTTCAAGGCACACTTTTTCAAGTAAAAGATCGATACCTGCTCCGGTTTTACCTGAAATTTCCTGACTCTGATATTTTCCACCCCAGTCTTCAACCAGAATGTTCATAGCAGAAAGCTGCTCACGAATTTTATCGGCATTTGCACCCGGCTTATCAACCTTACTGAAGGCAAATACAATTGGCACATTAGCAGCCTGTGCATGATTAATAGCTTCACGCGTTTGTGGCATCACACTATCATCAGCAGCGATTACAATAATTGCAATATCGGTTACATTGGCACCCCTGGCACGCATCGCCGTAAAGGCTTCGTGACCCGGAGTATCCAGAAAAGTTATTTTACGATCATTTTCAAGAGTCACCTCATAAGCACCAATGTGCTGGGTAATTCCTCCCGCTTCTCCGGCAATAACATTGGTCTTACGAACAAAGTCAAGTAATGAGGTCTTACCATGATCCACATGGCCCATTACGGTTACGATTGGAGCTCTTGGTAATTGATCCTCTGGACTATCAGATTCTTCAAGCAAACCTATTTCTTCATCTTCAGGTTTCACAAACTCAACTTCATAACCGAATTCATCAGCTACGATTGTCAGAGTTTCAGCATCAAGCCTTTGATTGATCGATACGAACATTCCAAGACTCATACAGGTTGAAATAACCTGAGTAACAGGAACATCAAGCATAAGTGCGAGCTCATTTGCCGTAACAAATTCTGTTACCTTAATGGTTTTGGACTGCATTTCTGCTTCCAATGCCGCATCCTCTGCAGTCTGAGCTACATCATCCCGCTTCTGACGGCGTAATTTTGCTCTTTGTGCAAATTTCCCTGATTTACCTGCACCACTTAAACGTGCAAGCGTCGCCTTGATTTGATCCTGAATTTCTTTATCTGTTGGTTCAGCTTTTGGAGTATCAGGTGTACGTGGTTTATTCCTGAAATCAGGTCGGGCAGCACCACCTGCTGTTCCTCCTCCCTGTCCGGGTCTTGTATTCCTAAAATCAGGACGATTGCCCTGATATCCCGCACCGGGTGCAGGACGTGGTGATCCTCCGGCTTGCTGACCCTGTTGACCCTGTTGACCTTGTTGACCCTGTTGTGTGGTCTGGCCGGGCTGTCCCGGAGCATTATCTTTACGCTTACGCTTGCGCTTATGATCAGCGCCAGCAGCACTCGATGAAGAGGCAACAGGTTGCCCCCGGCGAGCCGGTGAAACCGGTAACTCTATTCTGCCAATAACATTCGGGCCTGAAAGGCGTTCTGCTTTGGCGCGGATGACAGTTGCATCAGGATTGCTTTCCTGTGTATTTGGTTTATTTTCTTGCTTTTCTTCGACTACCGGTTTAGCAGCCGGAACTTCAGGTTCCTTGATTGTCTCTTTAGGACTTTCAGCAGGTTCTTTAATTTCTGCCGCCGGTGCAGTTTCTACTTTAGGCTCAGATTTTTCTGGAGCGGCCTGTGGAATTACTTCCGGTTCTTTCACTTTTACGGGCTCTTCAACTTTCGCAGCAGGTGCTGGAACAGCAACAGGCTTCTCCGCTTCAGGGCTTTTCTTATCCGGCCGGGTTTTGGAATTCAGGTCATCTAAATTAATCTTTCCGACCACCTTAACGCCCGGTAAAGTACCTTCTTCTGGTTTAGGTTCAGTAGCTACAGGCTCCAGAGGTTCAGTTTTTGGCTTCTCAACTACAGGAGGAGTATAAGGATTGACATTCTTGATCAGAATCTCTTCCTGTTCAAAATCCTTTGAACGCAGTGGCTCAATCTTTTCGTTAGTAACAGGAATATCATCGCGACGAATCTTGCCAATAACAATTTGCTTAGCTTCTTCTTTTACGATCTTATCTCCCTGAAACTCCTTAAGAAGAACATCGTACATCTCATCGGTGAGTTTAGTATTGGGTCTGGCCTCTACTTTGTGACCTTTTTTCCCTAAAAACTCTACCGCAGTGTTCAGGCCGATATTCAGCTCCTTCGCAGCTTTAAGTAAATTTGTGCTTTTACCTTCTGACATTTATTATATTAACCTCGCTATTTTTGTACAAAAGTACGTTTTTTATATGTTATATGCTTTGAGGATTGGGCTTTTTCTAAAGCCCAAAATTTCTCCACAAGCGGCAATCGAATAAACTATTCGAATTCTGACTTCAGGATCTCAATCACATCTTTAACTGTAGTGTCTTCCAGGTCAGTACGTTTAACCAGCTCATCAACAGATAAGCTTAAAATAGATTTTGCTGTATCCAAACCAACTCGTTTGAATTCATCAATGATCCAACCTTCAATTTCATCTGAGAACTCTTCAATATCCACATCCTCATCATCTTCATGTGCTTCGCGGTATACATCAATTTCGTATCCTGTAAGCTTTCCGGCTAATTTAATATTGTGTCCACCGCGGCCAATGGCCAATGAAACCTGATCCGGTTTAAGATAAACTGCTGCTCTTTTTTCTTCATCATCAAGTTTGATGCTTGTGATTTTCGCCGGACTTAATGCTCTTTGAATGTACAATGAAATATTATTTGTAAAGTTAATTACATCGATATTTTCATTCTTTAATTCACGAACAATACCATGAATACGTGAGCCTTTCATACCCACACAAGCTCCAACAGGATCAATTCTGTCGTCATACGACTCTACCGCAACTTTAGCCCGCTCTCCGGGTTCACGAACAATTTTCTTGATCGTAATCAATCCGTCGAATATCTCAGGAACTTCCATTTCAAACAAACGTTGCAAGAACTCTGGTGCAGTACGTGAAATAATAATTTTGGGATTGCCGTTCAGCATTTCTACTTTCTCAATGATTGCGCGTACAGAATCTCCCTTTTTGAAATAGTCGGCAGGAATTTGCTCTGTTTTAGGTAATAAAAGTTCATTACCTTCGTCGTCGAGCACTAAAGTCTCTTTTTTCCAAACCTGATAAACCTCTCCGGTTACAATCTCCCCAACACGGTCTTTGTATTTCTTAAAAATTTCGTCCTTTTCAAGTTCCAGAATCTTGGAAACGAGTGTTTGACGCGCAGCCAGGATTGCTCTCCGGCCAAAACTTTCGAGGGTTATCTGTTCAATAAAATCATCCCCAACCTCAAGATCAGGATCAATTCCGTTTGCTTCGGCAAGTTCGATCTCAAGATCATCATCTTCCGAAAAACCATCTTCCATTACCGTTCTTGTACGCCAGATCTCCAAATCCCCGTTATCCGGGTTCACGATCACATCACAATTTTCGTCTGTGCCATACCTTTTGCGCAACATGCTGCGGAAAACCTCTTCCAACACACTGATAACCGTAGGCCGGTCAATATTCTTGAAGTCCTTAAACTCCTGGAATGAATCGATTAAATTAATATTGCTCATTTTTTATTGAATTTGTCCCGTATATACGGGACGTTATTTAAAACTCACTAAAACTATCGTTTCTGATATGTCTTCAAACTTTATAAAATTATCAAGCAAGACTGCTTTCTTACCTTTTTCTTTAACACTCTCTTGTAAAGTTATTCCTGAATCATCAGCACTCATCAATTTACCTTCTCTGATATTGCCGTCTTTAAGTTTAACCTTTAATGAACGGTTAATATTTTTCTGGAACTGACGCAATGATTTTAGGGGGGTATCTATTCCCGGAGAGGAAACTTCCAATCTGTATGCTTGTTCAATAGCATTTTCCTCTTCAAGATGGAAACCCACATGCCTGCTTATTGCTACGCAATCACTGATAGCAACCCCATTGTCTCCATCAACTAAAATAGACAAAATTCCGCTACCATGCATCTGAACGTCCACCAGAAACAAATCAGGACGGTCAGCAATCTTTTCTTCAACTAACTCAATTACACGTTTTTCTATATTCATTTTGACCTTTTTTTTAATCCCCTTGAAAAACAGGTTGGTAAAAAAAGAGCCCCGAAATTGTCGGGGCTCTTCTCAGATCAATGCAAATATAAAAAAAAATCCGTCATTACAAATACCTGATTTCAATACATTTATAAGACTTATTTTTTTGAGAGGATGAATTTATATTCTGTAAACCCATCTGAAATAAACAGTTCACGGGTTTCAATGAGATCCTCAGCATCCTGAAGCAATAGTTTTGTGTAACATCGGGCAAAATAAAAATGCTTCTCCCTGAAATTTTCCTTTGGTTTAAACCGTATAAGTTCCCCCTCAATGGTATAGATACCTTCCAAAGCCGGTTGGAAATCTCTCATTTCAGGATCCGTTGGTTCTTCATATACTGCGAAGAAATTAGTCCAAAGTGAATCAGGGAGAGAATCAGTCCTTAATTCCTCCAGAACAGGATTTGCCAGACCAATTAATTCTATGGAACTGCTGTCGGGATTAAGCCTGATAATTAATTTAGTTTGGGTACTCTCCCGGACCGTTTCCTGTTTACAGGAATTAAATAAAATCAAAATAATTATCGATATATGGAATAGATTCTTCAATTTCATCGTTATTTACATTTAAAACTAAAAATATGAGACTGATTATCGAAATTCTATTAATGGGAGCAGCTGTCGCTATTGCAGCTTACCTACTACCGGGAGTCAATGTCGAAAACTTTTGGAGTGCTATAATTGCCGGGATACTTATTGCGCTTGCTAACGCAACAATCGGCACAATTCTCCGTATTCTTACCTTTCCAATAAATTTTCTGACTCTGGGTTTAGTTTCATTCATTATTACCGTTCTGATGGTGTTATTGGTTGACAATCTGATGGAAACGTTTAACACGAGTGGATTCCTCTCTGCAGTATTATTTGCCATCGTGCTTGCTTTGATCAATATGATCTTTTCAGCATTTCAATCAGACAAAGCAGCTTAAGAAATAATACCAATCCCTGATTGATGAAAATACAGTGACTAGATATCCTTACTCTTTTGTAGCTGCAGTAGCCTTGATTACAAGAGGAGAATTGTCTCTCGCTGTTTGAACAAATACTTCTTTGTTATCTGTCATCCGGTAATATTTTCCCAGCTTTTCGACTGCTGCGGCCCTTACCTGTGAAACTTTATCATGAAGTGCCATTTCTTTCAATGTTTCATGAATAGCTTTACGCTCATCGTCCGACAGATTTTCAACAACAGATAAGGCCGTATGACGTACAAGCCAACTCTTATCTTTTAGTGCTGAAACTACTGTATTTCTTGCGGCCGCTTCTTCCTTTACATCCTTCAGTTTCATAATTGCTTCAATCCTATCCATAAATAATGGTGCATGCTGATATTGAAAAATATACTCCTGAATATTTTTTACTTCATTTTTTTCAGCAAGAATATATTTTTCAGCATCAACATTAACCAGATCAGCAGGATTTGCTGAGGGGAAAATAAATGATTGATTTTGCCTGTCAAGAATAATTTCTTTGCGCTCCACCTTTGTACCGGAATAAATGTCGACAACCATTGGGATTCGGTAAATGGGTGTTTCTGAAAGATTCTGATCCTGTGTGATGTTAACACTTATTTCTCTTTTCACAGGATCATAAGAATTCTGAATGCTTAAAACCGGATGGCCTGAGGCAAGAAACCATTGATTGAAAAACCAATTTAAGTCCATGCCGGTAATTTCTTCGAAAGCAAGCCTAAGGTCATGAATCTCAGCTGTTTTGAAGGAATGCTTCTTCAGATAAAGCTTTAATGATTCAAAAAAAGCCTCGTCTCCGACTGTCTTTCTAAGCATGTGCAGGATCCGGCCACCTTTATGATAACTGATCTCATCAAACATTTGCTCTTTATCTGCATAATCAAAACGAATCACGTCAGGTTCAGATTTACGTTTATTTCCGATATATACCGACATATCCTCCATGCCTTTCAAATCAGCCTGATCTCTCCCATATTTGTACTCTTCCCACAAGTATTCTCCGTAAGTAGCAAATGATTCATTAAGAGGTAGGTTAGCCCATGATTCGGCTGTAACCAAATTTCCAAACCAGTGATGAAATAGTTCATGAGCTATGATATCTTCGTGATTTTCATCCAGATACTGACCTGCTGACATATTCATTCCTTCAAAAAATACAGAAGCGGTGGTATTTTCCATAGCTCCGCTTACAAAGTCCCTTACAACGATCTGAGAGTATTTATCCCAGGGATATTCGATTCCAAATTTATTCGAGAAAAACTCCATCATCTCAGGGGTATTACCAAATACCAGTTTTGCAGTAGAAGCGTAAGCAGGTTCGGTATAGTAACTTACCTCCTTACCCCGCCAGGTATCCCTGGTTATTGCAAAATCCCCAACAGCCAGCATAGTCAGATAAGTTGAGTGCTGCTGCTCCTGCCTCCAACTGTCTGTACGGGTACCATCTCCGTTCATGCTCGAAAATTCGAGGGTACCATTTGATAGGCTGACGAACTCATTTGGGACTGTAATATTAAGTTCCTGAGTCATTTTCTCCTGGGTTCCATTTATGGTAGGAAACCAGCTTGAATTACATTCGGTTTCACCCTGTGTCCAGATTTGTCTCGGTTTACCCTTATCCTTTCCGTCCCGGTTTATAAAATAAATACCACGATCACCCGCTGAGGCAATATCCTCACCAATTTTTAATTTATTGGGCATTGCTACATAATCAATAAATACGGTGTACTTCTGATCTCTGGTATATATCTTGTCCAGACTAATCCTTAGTAGTTTGCCATCGTAAGTATATCTCAGTGGCTTTTTATCATAGCTGTTAACCAAGGAAACGGAGTTAAAGCGAAAGCCATTGGCATTCAATACAAGCTGATCAGACGGATAGAAATAAGGTTTGGCGAGTATGGTAGCTTTCCCAATTACATAGGCACTATCCCAATCAAAACTAAGATCAAGCCGGGTATTCAGTATATCTGTATTCCTGGTATAGCTTCCCCTGTAAACCATTGAGCCTTTTGAATTTTCAACAACGGTTATTGGATCGAGATTTACCATTCTTGGTGCAGAACAAGCCAACAGAAATATGGAAGCAAGGAAAGGGTAGCAAAGGATATATTTTATCTTCATGAATATAAATTTGTTTTTTATCTTCCCGTCCATACAGGATTCCATTTCCTTTTTAGGCTTGAACTATTCTCCAAATGGAGCTTTCATTTTCTAATCTTCAAGCAGCAGATCATCAATTGTTTTTTCGAATTCCTTTTTAAAATCGGCATAATGAATCCCGGTACCCGGTCCACTGAAACCAGTATGAATCTTTCTGACTTTACCTTTCTTATCAATGATAATCAAAGTTGGGAAGGCTATAAAACTATTTAACATGGGCAAACTTTGGGCCACTTCAGTTTTATCATTTGAATAGCCGGTAATTAACATATCATATGGAACGGCAAACCTATCACGTAAACGTAAAATATTCCGTTTTGAAAGTTCGTAATCAGTAGTACGTTCATAAGCCAATGCAACAATTTCAAGCCCTTTATCCTGATATTTCTTATAAAATGGAACCAGATAGGCTGTTTCATCCATACAATTTGGACACCAGGATCCAAAAAACTGTACCAGAACTACTTTATTCTTAAATTTTGAATCCGATAAAGACACTTTCTTGCCATTCAGATCAGGAAATGAAAAATCTATTTTATCAAATCCGTCTTTCAAAGCTGTTATGGAATAGGCATCGGGCAGAATTGCCATTTCATCCTTTTTAGCAGTCCAGTTTTGAACCAGTGAAAAGCCTGAATAAAACATACCGTCTACAATCGTACTGTCATTAAGTAATACACCGGTAAAAAGAAATGCGTTTGCTCCATCAAAAGCTGACAAATAAATTTTCTTGTCTGATATTGTTCCCTCAAGGAAGCGATGATCACCTGTGGTTCTGATAAAAGTTCCGTACAGTCTGCCATCTTGTTGTTCGAACTCGCCAATTCCGGCTTCCTTCAAATTAGGATCAGCAGTGCTGAATGATACAGACCAGCGTCCCGATAATTTAGCCTCTTTAGATGAGTTTACTTTGAAAAAATGCCATGATTCATTGTAACTGGCCTCAAAAGGCATAACCATATCAGAATCAGACATATGCTTAATCCAGATGCCACTTAGTGCTTTATTCTTAATTTTAGCATGTATTTCTGTATCAAATAGGGGCATACGAATGATGACCGAATCTGAGTGTTCTGAAATCTCATTTACTCTAAAGCGATCTTCTCCATTTATCAGGTCTATTACTGTTTGACCTGCAGAGTCACTAATTTCAAAATTAAAAGGTATTTCTGCCCCTGAGGACGTTTTGAGAGTAGCACGCCAGATTCCCTTCTCCGGTTTATTATTTGCATTTCCCTGGCATGAATACAAAACACTGAGTAGAAAAAAGTATGTAATAAGTTTGAAGCAATGTTTCATAGGATGCGCCCGACTGTCTATTTCAAAATCTCCCGCGCAATCACAATTCGCTGAATCTCAGATGTTCCTTCATAAATCTGGGTAATCTTTGCATCACGCATCAGACGTTCAACATGGAATTCTTTAACAAATCCATAACCCCCATGTATCTGAACTGCTTCAATTGTAGTTTTCATTGCCACCTGCGAGGAAAAAAGTTTAGCCATGGCACTTGCCTGAGCATATGGAAGTCCCTGATCTTTTAACCAGGCAGCTTTTAAGCAAAGCATTCTGGCAGCTTCGATTTCAGTAGCCATATCTGCGAGCTTAAACTGAATTGCCTGGTGACCGGATATTGATTTGCCAAATGCCCTGCGCTCCTGGGAGTATTGCAAAGCCAGCTCGTAAGCGCCAGAAGCTATACCAAGAGCCTGGGAAGCAATACCTATCCTTCCGCCATCCAATGTTTTCATAGCAAATGAGAATCCGAAACCTTCCTCGCCAATCCGATTCTCCTTGGGTACTTTTACGTCGGTAAACATCAGGGAATGCGTGTCTGATCCACGAATTCCAAGTTTATTCTCTTTAGGACCTATAGTAAAACCCTCCATGCCTTTCTCGACAATTAGTGCATTTATTCCCTTATGTCTTTGGGCAGGATTGGTTTGAGCTATGACAAGATAGGTAGAGGCATTTCCACCATTCGTAATCCAGTTTTTAGTTCCGTTAAGAAGGTAATGATCGCCCATATCGATCGCACTTGTTTGCTGTGAGGTGGCATCAGAACCAGCTTCAGGTTCAGAAAGACAAAAAGCACCTAATTTTTCTCCTGCTGCAAGCGGTTTCAGATATTTTTCCTTTTGAAATTCAGAACCATATTTCTCAAGTCCGAAGCAAACCAGTGAATTATTAACCGAAACCACAACAGAAGCCGAAGCATCAATTTTTGAGAGCTCTTCCATGGCTAAAACATAGGAAATAGTATCAAGCCCCGATCCATTATACTTTGGATCAACCATCATACCAAGAAAACCAAGTTCTCCCAGTTTTTTGATCTGCTCATGCGGAAATTTTTGATGTTCATCCCGGTCGATTACACCGGGCTTCAATTCATTATTGGCAAAATCTCTGGCTGCCTGCTGAATCATCAGCTGCTCCTCCGTAAATTCGAAAAACATAATAATTGGTTTATTACCCAAAATTAATGTTTCGGGCTTGATTAGTATTTGCTTCTTTGCAAATATTAAGAAATATTTCGGTTAGTTATGTGGAGGATTGCTTAATCTGCCTTAAAAACTTAAGAATGGCAAATACTTGATTGATGATTCACTAGTTTCCGGTAAAAGTTTTTGTTCTTCGACCCCTTCAGGGTCATTAGAAAAAATTCCAATCTGGATTCCAATCATTAGAATTGAAACCCCCCTAAAATCATGACATTGCTGCTTCGGGATCAAGCTTATCGGTCTTTGAAGATGGGGCTTTCTTTTGAAAACTGGCCAAAAACATTCATTGAAACCTGCCTCTCCCAAAATGACATAAATAAGCTCCTGCAAGCTTCATCGCCTATAAAAAACAATTATAAACTAATGAAATACATACAAACATATTTTATTAAGAACTTAATTTTAACCGGATACTAGTGATTGATAATTTCAGGAATTGGATCTGATTTTTTTCTCAATAAGTGTTGTGGAATAGCCGCTAAGATATTCAATAGTCTTTACCTCTCCCCCGTATTGCAACACGAGGTAGGCACCGACAATCTTTTCAACAGTATAATCCGCTCCTTTAACCAGAATATCAGGTCGTACCAATTCAATCAGATGTAATGGCGTAGGCTCATCGAAGATAACTACTGCATCTACGAAGGAAAAAGAAGCAAGCATAACCGAACGGGAAAGCTGATCAGTAATTGGCCGACCAGTACCTTTCAATGCTGATGCGGATGCATCAGAATTTAAGCCAATCACTAATTTATCTCCCATATCAGCAGCTTTCGACAGATAATCTATATGCCCTAAATGAAGTAAATCAAAGCAACCATTGGTAAATACTACTTTTTTCCCAAGTAAACGCCAAACATTCAAGACAGCCTTTACTTGATCAATAGGATAAATTTTAGTTTTAATGTGTTCCAGTCTGCTCATTTAATTTTTTACTAGTGGATTGCTTTAAAAACAAAATTAAACTTAATGAGCCAATAAAGAGGATAATTAATGTTTGTGTTGTGTGAACTAACAATGCATACGAAAGACCATCAATTTTAGATATGCCATAAATCGTCAAACCCTCTGAAACCATCCAGTGAAAGGCCCCGATCCCTCCCTGAACTGGTGCAATCATTGCAAGACTTCCAAAAACCAGTGTCGAAAGTGCTGCGCCCGCGCCGAGAGAGGACGTAGCATTCAAAGCAAAAAAACACAGGTAGGAGGAAAGTCCGTAGAGGAACCAGATGAATACTGAACTCAACACAAATGCGGCTTTATTGTCCAGATTTTTCACTGAAAGTATCCCGGTTTTCATCCCAGTAAAAAACTGGAAAATACGACTGGAAATTCCCCATTTTTTCTTTTTTATTAGGATGAGGAAGAAAATAATAATCACTATCAAGAGTAAAAATGCAAAGACCAACAAAGCAATATCTCCAATTCTACCGCCTAACTTCAGGAGTACATGCTTGTACAAAAAGCCTGATAACAATTTAAATTCTAACAATATAGCCAAAACAAATACAAACCCCAGCATCAGCAAATCAATCATACGCTCAGCAATTACAGTCCCAAATAACTTAATTAAGGGAATATTATCAGACTTTTGTATCACGCTGCATCTGGCAAGCTCCCCCATACGCGGAAATGCCAGATTAGCAAGATATCCCATGATTACCGCATGAAAAGTGTTTAGCATAGAAGGTGTGCCATGTCCAAGCGAGCCAATCATTAAATTCCATCTATAGGCTCTGATAACATGCGAAAGAAGACTGACGATGATGGAAATAAAAACCCATTTAAAATCTGCCCCTTTCAGATCAGATAGCATTTTATTCAGATCCTGCCCTTTGAATGCTAAATACAAAAGCAAAACACCGATGATCATCAATATCAGGTATCTGATAAATTTGGTGAGCGAAATTCTCAATATAAATTTTCTTTATTCAAATACATATTGTCTATAATTCTGATTTTACCAATCCTGGCTGCAACCAGAGCAATCGTCGTAACCGCCCTTTTAGATGTAACTGCTTCAAATGTACGGGCATTAAAAATTTCAAAATATTCAATCTCAATTCCGGGGCAGGATTCAAGAAAGGCATTAACCATTATCTTGATTTGATTAAGCGATTCTGTTTTGAATAATTCCTTTGCCAGTGTGAGCGATTGAAATAAAGCAAGAGCCTGCATTCTTTCAGCAGGTAATAAATATACATTTCTGGAACTCATTGCAAGACCGTCATTTTCCCTGATAATCGGGCAAATAAGCAGTTTCACTTTAATACTTAGCTTTTTGACCATATCTGCGATTACCATAATCTGTTGATAATCTTTTTGACCAAAAAATGCAAAATCGGGCTGTACCGTGTCAAACAGCTTTTTCACAATCTGCGTAACCCCCTGATAATGTCCAGGTCTGATCTTTCCTTCCAGGATCTTATCCAGATTACCCAGCTCGATTTTCCAGAATTCTGAACTGTTGTACATTTCATCTACTTCAGGAAGAAATAAAACATCGCATTTAAATTCTCTTAATTTTCTGAGGTCATCCTCTATTGGTCTTGGATAATTATCCAGATCCTTTTTGTCATTGAATTGAGTTGGATTTACAAAAATACTGCAAACCACAATGTCTGTCTTCCGTCGGGCAGCCTCTATTAAGGATAGGTGACCAGCATGTAAAGCACCCATAGTCGGGACAAATCCAATGGACTTTCCTGCTGAACGTAAATGATCCAGATAGTGATGAATGGCTTCCCTGTTGTTGAAGATTTTCAAATTACAATTTGATTATAATAGGCTCAAAAATGGTTAAATAGTTAAACAGAACCAAAACTACTTGCCTAATTCATTGATATTTCATAAGATAATGATTACATTTGCTGTTCGAATTCTTTTCTTAAACTTAAATTAATCAAACCGGAGATGGCAAAAACGAAGATTCTTTTTATTACGCATGAGATGTCGCCTTTCCTTGAGCTTACCAAAATTTCTGAGATTACCCGTCACTTACCTCAGGCTATGCAGGACAAAGGATTCGAAATCCGCATTCTGATGCCCCGTTTTGGCAATATTAACGAACGTCGAAACAGACTACATGAGGTAATACGACTTTCGGGCATGAATATCATAATTAATGATAATGATAACCCGCTAATTATTAAGGTAGCTTCTATCCCATCTGCCCGAATGCAGGTATATTTTCTTGATAATGAAGAATACTTTCAGAGAAAGCATGTATTTACTGATAACAACAATAAATTCTATGCCGATAATGACGAAAGAACTATATTCTTCTGTAAAGGAGCTCTGGAAACTGTTAAAAAACTTGGCTGGTCTCCTGATGTTGTACATTGTCACGGTTGGATGAGTGCACTTGTTCCTGCTTACCTGAAGACTTTGTACAAAGACGACCCTACTTTTAAGAATTCAAAAGTGGTGTATTCATTGTATGATGATAATTTTGATAATTCTTTAAGTGCAGAATTTGCTACAAAAGCAATCATGAACGGAATGAATGCTGAGCATACTGAAATGTACACTGATGCTACCAACACCGCTTTGAATCTGGGAGCAATTTCTTATTCTGATGCTGTTGTTTGTGCCTGCGAAAATATCAATGAAGAAGTGTTAAAGTTTGTTAAAAAATCCAATAAACCGCTTTTGGAATTCAATTCCACTTCAGATTACGAAAATTATTATAACCTTTACGAAGAAATTGCAAGCGAAGAATTAGTGTCATTAGCCTAAGCCTAACGAAGCAGAGCTCCCGGAACGAATAGGGGTCCTTTATTAAATTGTAAAGAGCCTGCAAGCTTTTAAAAATTAATGTAATACGGATGAAATTATACAAACTGGACTTATTAACGCTGTTGATAAGTCTTTTTATTTTAAGCAGCTGTCAGAATACAGATTCTATCGGCCTTGATGTCGATCCTGCTACCGAAGTGACTGGTAGCTTTACAGATACGGTCACTGTTATCTCATCCACTGTTAAGGAAGACACCATGATTACCAATAATCTGGAGAAATATCCGCTTGGATACCTGGTTGATCCAATTTTTGGAAAAACTACAGCTAACATCGCGATGTCCCTGACACTTGATCCTCCAGGGCTTACGTTCGGTACTACTCCAACACTTGATTCAGCAGTTCTGGTACTTTATTATGCAAAAGAATTTTACGGCGACAGTACATCGAATTTTCAGGTTGATGTTCACCAGCTCAATAATGCGCTAAGTACTTCCGTTCAATATTTTAATACCCAGCCTCAAAGCTATGGATCAACGGTACTCGGGAGTAAAAAACAGAGATTTAATATCAAAGACAGTGTCAGAATTACCGAAATTTTGGCGGGTAAACCTGATATACAGGTGACCAGAGCACCGCACATGCGGATACCGATCAATTCAAGTTTTATTACATCTAACTTTTTGAATGCAGGTAGCACCACTCTAAGCAGCAATGATTTGCTTAATAAGGCAATCAAAGGATTTTATCTCACAATTAATAAGGCACAAAGTACCGGGCCGGGAGGTGTCGCATTTTTTAACCTGACCGACTCAAGCAGACTTGAAATTTATTATAAAAGTCAGAATGGTGCTCTGATTGATACTACTTTGCATAAATTCCCTATTGTTAATAATTCAGCACCTGTAATTGCCGACTTTACACATGATTATACCGGAACGGCTATTCCAGCTAATTTGAATAGTACTATCCAACAAAATTTTACCTATGTACAGGGTTTAGCGGGCTTGCGAACCAAAATTCGCTTTCCTTATATCGAAAAGTTAAAAAACCTGGGAAACATTACTATTAATAAGGCAGAACTGATCGTCTCGGTTGGGAGTGGTACAGATGCATTTCCTCCAGCATCAAGGCTAATCATGTACCGAACGGATATTGCAAGTCAAAGACAATTTATACCCGACTTCAGTACCGAACCTGCATTCTCATTAACTGATCTCGACTTCGGTGGCTTTTATGACTCAAGCAAAAAGCACTACAGGTTTCAGATTACAAGTTATGTTCAGGATATCATAAAAGGTAAACTGAAACAATTCGACACTTTTATCGCACCAGTCAACACAGAATTCAATCGTTCAGCAGGCCCTGTAGTATCCGGAAGTACAGCCGGGGGGGCAGTAATCGGCAGCGGAAAATCTGGTGTAAGCTATCAAATGAAGCTTAAAATAATTTACAGCAAGATAAATTAATTAAAGTTTTTCCTATCCTTTATATTATACAATCAAATTGTTAGTTTCGGCAATTAACATTACATAATTATGTGTGGAATAGTTGGTTATATTGGCTACCGTGAGGCCTGGCCTATTATCATTAAGGGCTTGCAACGTCTTGAATACAGGGGATATGATAGTGCCGGAGTGGCACTCATGAACGGTCACCTGAACATTTACAAAAAGGCGGGGAAAGTAAGTGACCTAAAGCTTTCAGTTGAAGGGAAAAACCTTAGTGGTACCCTGAGCATGGGACATACCCGTTGGGCGACACATGGTGAACCTTCAGACCGCAATTCACATCCGCATACCTCAGGGGATGGCCGATTGGCAATTATTCATAATGGTATTATTGAAAACTATTCGAGCCTCAAAGAGGCTTTATTATCCAGAGGCCATGTTTTTAAAAGTGATACAGATACTGAAGTCCTGATTCACCTCATTGAAGATATCCAATTACAGGCTGGCCTGGATATCAGAGAGTCAGTTAGAATTGCCCTGGATAAGGTGATTGGTGCATACGCCATTGTAATTATAGATAAAGATGAACCCGATGAACTAATCGCCGCTCGTAGGGGAAGCCCGATGGTACTTGGAGTTGGAGAGGGTGAGTATTTTATTGCATCTGATGCATCCCCGATAATAGAATATACTAAAAATGTAATCTATTTGAATGATAATGAAATCGCGTTCATCAAACGGGATGAGTTACTGATCAAGAATATTGACAATACTATTCAAATTCCCTACGTTCAGGAACTGGAATTAAAGCTTGAAATGCTTGAAAAGGGAGGATTTGATCATTTCATGCTTAAAGAGATTTTTGAGCAGCCCAGATCAATAAAAGACTGTATGAGGGGCCGTATTTATCCGGCTGAGGGTTATGTCCAATTAGGAGGCATTAAAGAATATGCAGAAAAGCTAAAAAATATAGACCGCATCGTGATTGTCGCCTGCGGAACCTCCTGGCATGCCGGTCTGGTTGGTGAATACTTAATAGAAGAGTATTCTCGTATCCCTGTTGAAGTTGAATATGCATCAGAATTCAGGTACCGCAATCCGATTATCTCAGAAAAAGATATAGTAATTGCAATCTCTCAATCAGGTGAAACTGCCGATACAATGGCCGCGATTGAACTTGCAAAATCCAAAGGGGCCACTATTTTTGGGATTTGTAATGTTGTTGGAGCTTCAATACCCCGACTGAGCCATGCCGGGGTATACACCCATGCCGGACCAGAGATAGGGGTTGCCTCTACCAAAGCCTTCACAGCTCAGGTAACTGTACTTACACTAATGGCCTTGTATATGGCACAGCAAAGAGGTAAGATCACACAAAGCAAAATGGTTCATCTACTTACTGAACTTGATAACATTCCGGCACTCGTTGAAAAATGCCTTCTTTCAAATGACAGCATAAAAAAAATCTCCGAAGCCTTTAAAGATGCCAGTAATTTTCTGTTTTTGGGGAGAGGAAGTGGTTTTCCGGTAGCCCTTGAGGGTGCGCTAAAGTTGAAAGAAATCTCTTATATCCATGCAGAAGGATATCCTGCAGCTGAAATGAAACATGGGCCTATAGCCTTGATTGATGAGGAAATGCCGGTGGTATTTATTGCTACAAAAAACTCTTCTTATGAAAAGGTGATCAGTAACATTCAAGAGGTCAAAGCTAGAAAAGGCAGGGTCATTGCAATTGTTACTGAGGGTGATGTTGTGGTTAAAAATATGGCTGATTTCATTATAGAAATTCCAGATGCTGACGAAATATTCCTGCCGCTTCTTGCTACCATCCCATTACAGCTTTTATCATACCATATCGCTGTATTGAGAGGCTGTAATGTTGATCAGCCAAGAAATCTGGCAAAATCAGTCACGGTAGAATAAGGATATTTAGCAAAACAAATCTTAGTTTATTTCCTGTTCAATATCCGTATTTTCCAATTCCTCATCCCAATTATAACTGCGCTATTTTCTATTATTTTTACATTGTTATGATAAATTATTACCTTGTATTAAAAATCAGGCATCATGACCAGCAGAATTCCATTTGTAATAGCCATACTCACGCTGATCGGCGGAGTTTTTATTTCCATTGTTTTCGGAGCCAATGAAGACTTTTTTAAAGACAAAATTAAGGAAGGCTTAAGCAAAAATGAAAAGATCAATCTTATCCAGGATGCTGCAGAAAAGGATGCTGTTTTAAAGGCAGAGAGTGAAAAAAACTGGCGTTATTATCAAAGATTTCACTTTCATTCAACCGGAATTGGGGCTATGGTAATGGGTGTACTGCTTTTTATCTCATTTTTATCAGCTCCTCAGGGAATAAAAAATATTACCTCTTATGCTACCGCGGTTGGCGGATTTCTTTACCCATATATATGGCTTTTCGCAGCAATATATGGCCCTGAGCTGGGCAGAGATGTTGCCAAAGAAAAATATGCAGTTTTCGGATACATGGGCGGCTTATTTTTATTAGGCTTATTTTTAAGTCTCTTTATGGCGCTTAAATACTCATTCAAAAGCAGTAAATAATCTCAAGCAAAGGATCTTATTTGAAAGCAAGACCCGATCAAACAAGATAATTTATTTGCTATTGATGCATCATGAAAGAGCTGCCTTTGCAACCCTCATAATATTTCCGGCCAGAATCTTTTGAATTACTTCATCTGAATATCCCATCTGTACCATCCCGACGGTGAACAGAGGCCAGTTTGTCCAGGCCATACTACGCTCCATTTCCCGTGTTTCAACATAACTGTCTTCAGGCCAAAGTGCCTCCCAGCCAGCCCTCTGCTTCCTCACAGCAGGTATTTTTTTATTTTCCTCTGAACCATAACTGGAAAAATATGCAACATCAGTCCCGATAGCAACATGGTCACTTCCAAAATTTTTGACAACATAATCGATATGCTTCATCATTGCAGCAATATCACCGGTGCCTCCCAGAAACCTTGGAATACAGCAAATTCCAATATATCCTCCGGTATCTGCAATTGCCCGAATTACATTATCGGGTTTTGATCGTATGTGCTTGTGAAGAGATGATACTGTTGTATGGCTAGCTACCATTGGTTTGGTTGACACCTGGGCTGCTTCAAGACTTGTCTGCCAGCCGGAATGAGCAATATCAACGATTACCCCCACACGGTTCATTTCCTTTACCACAGCCAGGCCAAAATCACTTAAACCACCATTTGCCTTTTCTGCGCAACCATCGCCAATAGGATTCCTTCGATTATAGGTAAGATGCATCATTCTAACACCAAGCTGGAAGAAAATATTGATATATTTCAGTTCATCCTCCACCGAGATCCATTCCTGAGGCAATGGCACTCCATTACCCGAAAAATATAAAGCGTGCCTGTTTTCAGATTTTGCCCTAAGGATATCTTCAGGTCTTATTGCCCTGCTAACAAAATCACTCATTTTATCAGTAGCATAGGTAAAATGAGCCAAACGTTTAAGTAATCGCTTAACCTCATTACCCTCCTCACCTGCATTCTGAAAGATACAGGTAACCCCGGAAGCCTTCCAGGCAGTTTCAAATTCCTTTCTTTCTTTTGAATTATTTGCAAAACGAGTCATAATCATCTCCTCGTTCATTTCCTGAATTTCTAAAGCCGAAGCTCCTGAACTAATTGCAGAAGCCATTTTAGCACCATCTAATGAAGCTCTGGGCATGAAACCATAAGATTCTACAACCAGAGAATTCCGATGCAATTCAAGTCCGCGTTCAAGTTGCTTCTGTGTCGGTTTTAAAATATTCTTCGCTAATTCAAAATCAGCCTTAATCTTATCATTCAGGGGATAATCCCTTATGATATTATCAAGCTTAGAATTATTAGGAATATTCTGAGCCTTAGTGTCTGAAGAATCTGTTCTTAAGTTTCCCAGAACGCTATCACTGGCTAAAGTTAGTCCGGCAAGCCCACTTAACTTCAGGAAATCTCTGCGTTTAGTTTTCATAGAATATATTGTTTTTAAATGGCGATGAAGCTTGTATTAACCATTATTATTTTATCTCATGAGCTCATGCTCATGCAGGTCCCGTAAAAACTGTTTTTAATTTGAAAAACTTTCTACATAAATTCAAAATGGTATCCTAAAACAACTAATCCCGCATATGGGAGGTTATTGAATATAACGCTAAAGCTTAATATCTTGAAGCAAAATCTGCAGCATAGGTATTAATCTGGGCATCACTTAAATGTGTACCTGAGCCAATTAGGATCCGGTATCTTAAAACTAAGGTCCCCCCTACTGGAATACTATAATTTAACTCTTCCTTTTTATTGGTAAAATCTTTTACACCGAAGGGATTTGCAGCAAATAGGCCATAGCCCCGTGCATGCCAATAAGTAGGATAACTCAGGTTTTTGGGATGATCACATATAACAATTGATACTTTTTCATCCCCGATATTGCCGTAAAGATCCATCCATTTAGCACGTTTACCCCAAACTCCTTCACCTTCATCGCCCTCACTGCTTCTGTAATTTCCTGTTGGGATATCATTCTCCATCTTCTTTATTGTAGTAGGATTACCTTGTGCATCCGTCAATTTAAGGTCTTCTTTTGAAGGAAGTTCAAGCTGTCTGGCTACGCGGATTCCAAAACTGCCCTCTTTCGTATCTTTCATACTTACTGCTCCATTACTTGCCTTTAAAGTAACAATACGGTCGATGATTCGGATAGAACCCTGATCTATAAAATGAAATTCAGTGTTTTCTGCCAGTAATTCTTTCCCATTTGGATCAATCCAACTTGACTTGGTAATCAATAAACCTTCTCCCTTACCGCCCGAAAGTTTTTGAATTCCTAAATGCTTTATCTGACCACCATTAATACTCCGTTTCCCTTCATGTCCATTACCCCAAAAATCATAGCCATTGACATTCCCATAATTAAACCAGTTTCCGGCATGATGGATATGATCACGGCGCTCACCTTCCCTTGGTTCGATTGGAAAGCCACGGGTAATAGGATTTCCAGAGACAGTTAACACCGGATAGAGTATAGGTTTATATACAGTATCCAACCACTGATAAGAGGTGAATAGTTTCCCTCCAATCAAAACATCAACCCTTTTAACAGCGTCACGTTTAACAAATTTTACCAATGAAGCCTGGCTGTTTGAAGTCTTATTCTGTGCATATAAAGCACTGGAACTTGCTAAAACAATTGCAATTAGCAGTTTAGAAGTTAATTTCATCTTTGTTTTAATTCTAACCCTTTAAATAATATAATCTTAAGAAACTTAAACTTTGGATGGCACCACATAAGGACTCCTATACTTACGGGTCAGCATCGCATCAGCAGCAGAATCATTAATACACTTTTCAGAATTAGCTATAAACCTGATCTCGCGCCCAAGGCGATAAGATATATTTGCTAAAAATGGTACGGCAGATGAATAATGCCCATCTAATATATCGCAATGCAATGTTTCATTATTACCCGACTTAATTGCATCAAGAAAATTGACAAAATGTTCCGTATTGCTAGAACCTGTTAGGGTTTCTGAAGCATTGGCTTGTATAACTTTTGATCCTGCAAAAGGCTCTGATTCTTTATTCCTGTATGCTCTCCAGGTACTCCCATCAATCTCAAGATAGCCTTCACTACCATAAAAAATATTACCAATTTTAATTCCAAGACCGGATTCACTATTAGAATACCGGCCCCTTGTTTCAAACTCCAGAATTTTACCATCATTATATTTGGCAATAGTAAGCTGCGTATTTGGAGTTTCCTGCTCACATTGAGTACGATCAATTCCATAAATTCCGCCGGAAGAGAATACTGAGACAGGATGCTCATTTTTATTTAGTCCCCAGCGAGCTATATCAAATTGGTGTGGACCTTGATTTCCGGTATCCCCATTTCCAGTATCCCAGAACCAATGCCAATTGTAATGACCACGTTTTTCATTATATGGGCGGTAAGGAGCGGGACCTAACCATCGGTCATAGTGAAGGCTGGCGGGCGGGGTGCTGTCTTTGGCAATACCAAAAGAATCTCTGGGTTTAATGCAAAGGCCACGAGCCATAAAAACCTCACCAATTCCACCACCATGAAGGAATTTCATCGCTTCCATCACATTAGGAATTGAGCGGTTCTGAAAACCAACTTGAATACGCTTATTATACTTTCGGGAAGCTTCAATCATCTTTCTGCCTTCCCAAATATTATGAGATGCTGGTTTTTCAACATATACATGCTTTCCGGCCTGACAGGCCCAGATAGTTCCGAGAGCATGCCAATGATTCGGAGTAGCAAAGGATACGATATCAATTTCCTTATCGTCCAGAACTTTGCGCATATCCCATTCTGTTGAAGGTTTTAGGCCTGTTTTATCGAAGACTGTTTTTGATCGGGGATCAAAAAATTGTTCATCTGTATCGCAAAGTGTTTTTAGGCGTACATTATGACTTTCCTTCAATTCACACCAAGCATCAATATGAGATACTCCACGCCCTCTTATTCCAATTACTGCCACATTAATACGGTCGTTAGCCCCTAAAATTGATCCATAGGATTTAGCACTAAAACCCATGCCTCCAATTGCTAGTCCGGCACCCCCAATGAGGCTTTTTTTAATAAAATCTCTTCTTTGAGTCATTTTTATAAAAATTTAAATTGTTTTAATTCCAATCCAGGAGATTACTACATGACCTGGTGCGGTATTTGAAATATCAAGTAAAGCTATGGCCAGACATTAATTTCATTTAATCATCATTTCGTTTTAATATTAGCCACCAGATTTTTAAAAACAACCATTTGCTCCTTCATTGCTTTTATCTTATCAAGCGGA
>CAYHGN010000057.1:0-21711 GCA_964356005.1 uncultured Sphingobacterium sp. | reverse complement strand
GGCTGAAGCCCGATTTGAAAACCGGATCCATACCCGGAGCTAAAGCACCGGGCTATTCAGCGATACGGCTATCCCGAGGCTCAGTATTTTTTTAATCAATCATTTCAATTACCTATTATCTAATGTCCTCTCACACATTAATTGACAAATAGAGTTGCAATAGTTTTACCCTTGCATCGTCACAGTCCTTAGTATTCCAATTGGTTCGAAAAATTATTTAGGACATAACAATAAATCCTTCTGGCTTTAAGCTTTTACCTTAATGCTTTCTCACACTTCCAGCCAATAAGAATTTTCCACTCCGCCACAAAACTTAGCCTTTGGCTCCAGGTCAAGAAAAGGGTAAGTAACCTTTGAGAGGAAAAGACCCTGAGGGTGTGCTGGTAATATTTTTGAGGGGATATCTTTTGAAATCAGATGGCTTTCAAATTCATCCACACTCAGATTACCATCGCCGATTTCAATAAGTTTACGTGCCAGAATGCGAATCATCCTGCCCAGAAACCGGTTGGATGAAATACGGAAACGAATTCTGTCGCCACTGCTATTTGTGTATAAACCGGCTGCTGAAACATGACATATCGTATGTTCATTCTTATCGGGTGATTTGCAGAATGCACGGTAATCCTCATATTGTGGAAGGAGTGCCACTGCTTTTTTCATTTGTTCGAGATCGAAACCTTGTCTCAAATAAAGTGAACTGCTCTCGCTCAGAAAGGGATCTTTATAGGTATGGATAAAAAAATCATAAACCCGTTGAATGGCATCAAAGCGGGCATGAGGTTGAGCCTCCATCGGGATAATATCAAAGAGCGCAATATCATTTGGCAGGATGCGGTTTAGCCGAAAAAACAGATCAAAGTTCCAGCTCTTTTCTATATCCATGTGGAAGAAGTACTGGCTTGCATGAACTCCGGCATCAGTGCGTCCGCAGCCATAAATTGTGATACTTTGCTTAAAGATCCGGCTAAGGCTGTTCTCCAGAACTTCCTGAACACTCAGCTTATCAGGCTGCCTCTGCCAGCCGAAATAATTGGTACCCTTATAGCCAATATGAACAAAATATCTCAATTGCACTCCTTTAATTTGCTAAGCTAATAAATGGAATTTAATGGCTGGCAAACCTGTATTGTTTAAATTATTAGTAATTTTGAAATTCAAGCATGATCGGTATCCTTCATTCAGAGTGAATACCGTAAAATTTAGATGAAAATGAAGACTATTGTTATAATTGGAGGAATAATCCTTGCAGGCGCAACTGTAATCGCTGTCATGATGGATCAGCGAAATGAAGCAGCAAAACCTGCCATTTCAACTCAGGGTATTCCACCCATGCCAGCTCAGAATGGTGGTGAAAATCCTAGAATTAATCCTGCTCACGGTCAGCCGGGGCATCGTTGTGATCTTGCAGTTGGCGCTCCTTTGGTGAGTGCTGATGGAACACCGGTTCCCGCCGCGAATCCTCAGAATATTCAGGCAACACCTGCCATGCCGGCACCTGTGCCCGCTGGTTTAAAGGTTAACCCTGCTCACGGTCAACCGGGACATAGGTGTGATATTCAGGTTGGGGCACCCTTGTAGTGCCTGCGGTACGGATCAGGTCAGCACTGACAAAGGCAAGCCCTATGTCATTATTTAAGGATAATATTGCCTCTTATTTACAAATTTATCGGGTTAAACCCGCCTCTATTGAAATGACAATACGATTCCGGCCTCCGCGCCGGAATCTCCTTTTTAATATGTTGAGCTGTCATCGTGGCGGAGGCCACGACCTCATTTTTAATTTAGTAAGATTAGTACCCCTTTCTCTTAAATAATGTATTGGGTTTAAATCCCAGCCGCAGGCACTATGGCAGTTCGCGAATTGCGAATTAAATAATTTATGCTTAAATTCGTTTATGAAAGAGCATAAGGGCATGCGCCCCCAGGATATCGTAATACTTTTAAAACTTATAATCGATTCGGATCAGGAGATCCTGATTAAAGATCTGTCGTCAAAACTTTTTATTTCTGCCTCAGAGGTTAGTGAATCATTAAATCGCTCGGCGATTGCAGGACTTCTGAATCCGCAGGATAGATCAGTTAACCGGGAAGCTTTTTTGAAATTTTTGGAATTCGGACTTCCATATGTTTTTCCGGCACAGCTTGGTCCGGTAATGCAGGGAATGTTTACGGCCCATTCCGAATCTTCACTTTATTTGAGTTTTTCATCCGAAGAAAAGCTGGTTTGGGCAGATGATTTGGGTAAGGAACGGGGTCAAAGCATTTTACCACTTTATCCTTCGGTTGTCAAGGCGGTTAGGAAAGATAGAATACTTTATAAATTGTTAGCCCTATGCGATATTGTCCGAATTGGTGGTGTATCTGATAAAAATAAAGCCGTATGGCAATTAAGAGAGGTATTCCAATCCAAAATTTCAGCTTAATTGTTCTGTTTTTATCCTGGGCTTTCGCTTTTTTAGATTAAAGAACGGATATTTGTCAGAAGCAATTTTACCTATGAATAAGCAGGTCACTGAGCAGCCCCAAAGCCTGGCTCTAAAAGACAAAAACCCCATTTCCGGAAAGACCGTTTATCCGATTCTTATTGCGATTAGTATCTCCCATTTATTGAATGATGCATTGCAGTCTATTATCCCTGCAATATATCCGGTAGTAAAAGATTCGTTCAGTCTAAGCTTTGCGCAGGTTGGTTTAATAACTTTGACCTTTCAGCTTTCAGCTTCCATTCTTCAACCTTTTGTTGGTTTATTTACAGACCGCAAACCTCAACCCTATTCTCTTGCAATTGGTATGGGATTCACGCTTGTTGGACTTGTATTTTTATCCCGTGCACCAAGTTTTGATATCCTGATCCTTTCGGTTGCGATGGTAGGTATCGGTTCTTCTATTTTTCATCCTGAGGCATCGCGGATGGCGCATATGGCCTCCGGTGGCCGGCGTGGAATGGCTCAGTCTATCTTTCAATTGGGAGGTAATTTTGGCAGCTCCATTGGTCCCTTGCTGGCGGCATTGATAATCGTCCCTTACGGTCAGTCTAATATTATTTGGTTCTCTGCCCTGGCCTTGCTTGCAATTTTTTTACTGATCAATATAGGCGGCTGGTATAAACGTAAGATCAGGATCAAAGCGAAGCGACCAGAAAAAGAAGCAGCTCATGTACAGGTACTTCCCAAAAAGACAATAATTTTTTCTGTTCTGATTCTTTTGGGTCTGATTTTTTCTAAATACATCTACCTTACCAGTATGACCACATACTATACCTTTTATGTGATCCACAAATTTGGGGTGTCGGTTCAGGACTCACAGGTTTATCTCTTTATTTTTCTTTTTTCGATAGCAGCAGGAACGATCATTGGCGGCCCCTTAGGCGATAAGTTTGGCAGAAAATATGTAATATGGGGCTCAATTCTGGGTGTTGCGCCCTTTTCGCTCTTGCTCCCACATGCTAACCTTTTATGGACAGTGATTCTTACTATCCCAATTGGTGTTATCCTTGCCTCAGCATTTTCAGCCATTCTGGTTTATGCCCATGAACTTTTTCCTGGAAAGGTTGGGATGGTCTCAGGACTCTTTTTCGGATTTGCTTTCGGAATGGCGGGGATTGGCTCGGCAGTTCTGGGAGGAATCGCCGACCGTACCAGCATAGAATACGTCTATGAGATTTGTGCTTTTATGCCTTTAATTGGATTAATTACGGCTTTCCTGCCTAACATAAAGACTCTGAATTAAGTTTTTAGATAAGCGCGGAAGCAAGTTGAAAACTAATAAAGAAACTTGTTCCTTTACCTGGTTCAGTCTCAAACCTGATGATTCCGCTTTGAAGTTCTGTAAATTCCTTGCAAAGCGACAGACCTAAGCCCACCCCTTTTTCATTTTGAGTTCCAAAAGTAGATTTTACCCCTAAAGAGAAGAGGTCTTTCTGCATTTCATATGGAATTCCTCTACCCGTATCAGTAATTGTGATCAAACAAATACTACCTTCAATTTTTGCCTCAATGCCAATCGAACCGCCCGTTTCAGTAAATTTTACAGCATTATTTACCAGATTTCTAATTACAAGCTGAAGCATATCCCGGTCAGCTAATACCATGATCGATTTGTTGATATTCTCCTCAATTTTTATTTTCTTTTCAACTGCAATGGATTGCTGCGCCCTGATGGCCGGTAATATTGATTCCTTTAGATTTACAGGAAGGAGGTTTACAGTAACACCTTCCATTTGTGTTTTACTCCAGAGAAGCAGATTACTGAGCATTTGCTGTGTATTTTTTGTTTCATTCAGGAGGCTGGCTTCAATCGTTTGCCGGTCAATTTCATCAGAGTTTAGTTCTGCAAGGATTTCCAAATAATTCTGGATGGAACCAAGCGGTGCTCTCAGGTCGTGAGCAAGAATAGATAAAAGTTTGTTTTTGGTTTCATTTGATATTTTCAGCTCTTCTGCTTTTTCTTCTGCAATAATTTTTTCTTGATTATAGCTTTTTCGAATGTAGGTTGTAGCCATGAAAATGAGTAATGCAGTAAGCAAATAAGTCGATGCTGTATCAGCATATTGCAGTAAAATATTGGGATAGCGATATTCAATCAGCGAAGGATTTAGGTAGGATAAGTACAACATAATCAATACTTCCAATATGTTTAAAAGCAACCAAAAAGGATATTGATTTTTTGGAACAACTACAGTTATCAGGAAAATGCAGAGTAGAAATAACATCAGTCCCGGGCCATTAATCCCTGAGTTAAAATAAAAATTTATAACGAAAAGTGCATTTACTGTCAGCCCGAAGAGTATAATACTGAGCTTTAACTTATTAAGTACCCGGGAGAGGTAGTATAAAATCATACCTATAAGCAGTACTATGCCCATTAAAACAGCAAGTTCATACAAACCATAGAAGATATTAATAGGGAGACTAGTAATCAGAATAATAAAAGAAATGAGGCATATGGTATGAAAAATACGTGCTTCAAGAGGGAATTCCTCTTTTGGGCCTATAACCCTGATTAAATATTCTTTTATCTTATCTACTCTCAAAACGAGTTTTTTAATCAATTGTATTTGTTAAGCAATTCTAAGCAAATTATTGATTAGCAGTTGATAATATTTTTTTTATTCAGTCCAGCTATATTTAAAATGTCTTATTAAAGTTTAAATAAGCCTTGTTAATTACCTGATAAAATAATATACCCCTAACATCAAATTCTTTTTTACTGATTATATTCGAAATTATTTACGTGATTATATTCGAAATTAAGTTTAAATTTATTTGAATGAGTAATAACAGAAGAGATTTTATCAGAAATTCCGGATTGGTAAGCCTGGGCTTTCTGGGTTTAAGTCAGTTTGCTGCAAATGCGGCTGCTTTGGGATTTATTGAAGAGGACAATTTTCTGCGCAATTATGGTTCTTTGACTCACCGTCAGGGTGACATTTTGAGCCTGCCCAGTGGTTTTACAGCAAAGGTGATATCCCGGAAGGGAGATCTAATGAACGATGGGTTTTTTGTACCGGGTGCATTTGATGGGATGGGTGTATTTAAGTGGAAGAATAATAAAACCATTCTGATTAGAAATCACGAGCTTTCACCCGGTGCTATAGTTAACGGGCCCTTTGGAATAAATAATGAACTGCTGAATAAAGTCAATAAAAATGACATTTATGATTTTGGGAAAACCGACAGTTTATGTTATGGTGGGACAAGCACCATGGTTTACGATGAAAAACTACAGAAAGTAGAGCTTGAATATTTAAGTCTGATAGGAACAGTAAGAAACTGTGCTGGTGGTATTACTCCATGGAATTCATGGATTACCTGTGAGGAAAGCACATTGGTAAAAGGAGGTGAAAAGGGCAATCTTGAGCAGGATCATGGCTATAATTTCGAAATTTTTGCATCCGATAAGGTTGGTTTAACCGCACCGGTGCCTATCAAACCGATGGGCCGTTTTGTACATGAGGCGGTTGCTGTTCATCCTACTGAAGGAATAGTTTACCAGACAGAGGATAGCGGTGATAGTCTATTTTATCGCTACCTGCCAAATAAATTTGGAGACCTGCATAAGGGGGGCAAATTGCAATGTATGGTCATTACTGAATGGGCTAGTGCTGATACCAGGAATTGGGAGAAATTGGATACTGATAAATTTCCGCAAAGGAAAAGCTTTGATGTCCAGTGGATCGATCTGGATAATGTAGAAGCTCCTGAAGATGATCTGCGATTAAGAGGATATAAAGAGGGTGCTGCCCGGTTTGCTCGTGGAGAAGGAATCTGGTATGGTAAGAATGAACTATTTTTTGCCTGCACTAACGGTGGGCATAAGAGTTATGGGCAAATTTTTAAATACATGCCAAGCAAGTACGAAGGTCAGGATCGTGAACGTGAAGCACCCGGGAAACTGGAATTGTTTCTTGAATCAAATGACGTAGATACATTCCAGAGTTGTGATAATCTAACCATAGCTCCATGGGGTGATGTGATCATCTGTGAGGATAAATCGGATGCGAGAATTATTGGAATTACTCCTGAAGGAAAGACTTATGTGATCGCAAAAAATGTAGGATATCCCAAATCAGAATTTGCGGGTCCGGTATTCTCGCCCACGGGCAAGACTTTGTTTGTCAATATTCAGTCCCCGGGACTAACACTGGCCATCACCGGCCCTTGGAATAGCTAAGGATATCCTTTTTAAACACAAAAGCTCCGGCAAATATGGCCGGAGCTTTGTTATTTAAGGAATACTTCTTTATTTCCCATTGATCCAAAGCGAAATATCATTAATCAGAACCGGACTAACATTTGCAGGTGTACGGTACTGGACACCGGTTCCTTTTTCCTTTTGAGAAGATAGGAGGTGGTTTAAGTCCGGGTAAAGCTTAAAGGCTGCGTTTTTATTTGCTGCCAGCGTGGTTCGCCAGATATTAAAATCCTGCACCGAAACCTGAAAATCATTAGCTCCCTGTAGTATGAGCAAGCGATTTTTAATTCTTTTTGATGTGGCCAGCTGATCGTAATTATTTAAATCTATCCAGTAGGATGCCGGTGCACCGAGTATAATGGAATCAGGTGCAATGTCGCCCAGTTTAAGAAGTCTCGACCGGTCTATTTCATTAGACGATTCAATGAATTGCTTCTTACCTGCCGAAGTAGTATCTCCCGAAGCTTTGTAAATGAAAATATTCTGTTCAGCAATCAGATCAGATAGTTTTCTTGCCGGAGCAGCAGCCAGAATGATCCCATTTAATGAAGGTGCAAGAGCGGCAATTCTTGGGGCAAGCATTCCTCCCAGGCTATGTCCTAAAAGGTATATCTGGCTTTTGTTTACACCGGGAAGGGTACTTGCCAGATTAATTGCAGTCAAAGCGTCGTCAATTACTTCCTCCTTAACGGTAAATGCTTTATTAAAGAATCCTGCGTAAACCATGCTACGTTTTACAAATCGGATACTTCCTATACCCTTAGCTGCAAGTCCAGCTGCCAGATCTTTAAATGGTTTATTGGGGCCAACAGTTTCATCCATATCAGAGGGACCGGAACCATGAATCAATATTACTACAGGAAAACTGGCTGAATTTTTCGGACTGGTAAATACACCTGCCATCTGGCCTTCTCCAAATTTTATATTGACCTCAGTTTCAGAATAAAGCGTTGTGTCTGCATAAGCCGGAGCCATATATTCTGCCTCAACTGTTTGGGGCGTTACAAAGAATCCCAGAAGTTTTTCAGATTTATTAAATACGAAAGTGAAAGTTTGAGATCCTTTTGAGAATCCGCAAGTTAGGATAACCTCAAAATATTCGCCTTTAACAGAGTTTTTTGCACCATCTACAGATTCATAAGTTCCGAGGTTATTTCCCAGCCTGAGCCAGAATAGCTTTAATTCATCAGCAGATATTTGCCCTTTTACACTCTCATCAAAAAAGCCGTGTGCCTCTTCGAAATTACCCTTATCCATACTGTCGAAAAACGAATCGGCACGGTTAATCAAATTGACAATGCTTTGGCCAAAAGTAATCTGACTTATAAATAGTAATACAAACAGGATCTTAAATGATTTCATTAGCTTAATAAATTTCTAATTCAGGCTCGAAAGATAATAAAATTCAGGTTTATATCTGAGGTGGTATTAGGGTTTCTTTCTTTTGGAAAGGTGCTGTTGTGCTCTTTTTAAATGGAAGCCCCGCTTTGCGCTCATACTCCACAGGCCTTATTCACTGGCAGGTATCCGCTGCAATCGGGTTTAAAAACTCAGGACTATAATTAAAACCTGAGCTTAGCCCATTTTATTTAAAAGCCCAAATCCGTTCCATAATCAGGAAATAGCCTGTTTACTTTCTATTATTTAAACATGCTACTGCTCAATTCCTTATCTATGGTAATATAAGAAGGATATTTGATGAGTTTATTTCCAACCCTAATACTTGGACGGACTTTTATGCTGATCAGACTTTTTAGCACATTATCTTTGCCCGCGGTACCCCTCAGGTAGGAAAAGATCTCATTTCTTGTGTTTCTGTCAGATAAAATGGAGTAAATATTGGCCCTGATCATGATAGGTACAATTGTGGTTTCCTGAGGATTGATATCAATTCGCCTGTCAGTAGTGCCATTGACCAATTCCTGACCCTTAAATGAGATGATGTAATCGAACTGATTAATTTCAATAGCTTTTGATCCCGGGTTTTCTATTCCCAGATTAAGCCTTGCCCTTAGGGGGATATCCTTTCTTAAAAGTCCAATGGCGAGCTCGGGGAGACTGCCAAGGTCGAATGTTCCGGTTTTGATCTGTCGGGTAATGTCCCTGCCTGCAACATAAACACTATCGGCAGATTTTATATCGTAGCGGCATTGTTCCAGCAGACTGATTTTCCGGGATACCCCGCAGCCTGCAGCAATGACAGGAATAAAACTAATTAGCAGAATTTTTTTCATACCGATATAACGCAGATATAATGCCAAAAAATACCCTCCTTTTATATTAATTACAAATCATTATTTCTCGCTGTTCGGCACCTTAATTAAGTTGACCTCGGTTATGTTTGTAGTTGTTTTTTTGTCAACATTATAGGTTATCGCATTAGGGGCACTTCCGGTATAAATGCCATTAATAAATTGACAATCAGATACTTGAGATTCGAGTAGAATTAAGGATTTCCCATCACCGAAAAGATTAGTCGCATAAATATTATTTATTTTGCCCCTTACGGAATTATCTCCATAACCTCGACCACCTACTAATACAGTATAAGGGCTGCCACCATAGGGAGGAGGGGTATCGGGTCTTGCTTTCGTAATTACACCATTGATATAAACGTGATGGATGCTTGCATTATCGCTTGCCCTGATTGCAACTCCGGCATAATTCGTTTGACAATTCGTAATAAACACCTGCTCGGTATCATCTTCAGGACCACTCCACTTGGTGGAGGTAACCTGATATGAATTTATATCACCATTGCTATGATAATATGGAGCAGCATCAAGACTTGAAAGTGCAATTAAATCATCTCCATTTATACCTGTAATATTATCTATCCTGAAATATTTGCAGCCATGTCGCAGATTAATACCATCCTTATTATACGTTTTAACATCAGAGCCATTTACCTGAATATATTCCGGATTCATAAATCTCAATGATGACAATTCAACATTTTTGGTCCGTTCAAAGCTGATAGCCCATGCATGAGAGTTCTTAATTGTTATGTTCTTGAATTTAAAACCATCCACTTTTGCAATCTGGATCATGTTATTACGCCAATCACCTTTTTGCTTCATTCCCTCTTTTCCGGCATCGCTTCCATAACTTACTCTACCTTTTTCATTGCTCAACGTAAGAGTTCTGTAAGCATCTCCTGTTGATCTTGGATTATCTGCACCTATCAATTGTACCTCTCCTATTCCTACAATACTGATATTATAATTCCAGCCCGGATCGGTAATTCCAACACCTACGTTATCACTTCTGAACATATTGTCTCGGGAGAGGTTGGATAATTGAAGAATACAATTGTCCAGTATGAGGCTGATATTACTTGGCAATAAAATCGCCCGGTCAATTTTCCAGATATTTCCTCCCCTGGCATTATGCATTGGGATAACAACTTTATTAGTGCTGCCTTTTGCAGTATTTATTGCTTTTTGGATGCGCTCCGTATCGGTACCTTTAAAATCGTTAGGGGTTATTACCCCAGCCGGTTTTTTCTGGTCTGCTGAACATAATATTATCTTTGATTTCTTTAGCTCTGTACCTGCAATTTCCTGAATCTGCAGAATACAACATTGTAGTATTATAAAAAATAAAGTACCTGTTAGTTTTATTCGAAACATACTGAATTTTTAAGGATGGATATTGAATTGGATAAAGTAAACTTATCAATTTATTTTTACACCGGTAATATCTCTTTAAAAGCATTATTAAGCAATTTCATATTATTAGTTTAACAAATACATTTTGTTAATTCCGTAGTTTTGATGTGTTGCTATAAAATTTGATAAATATTTATAATTAAGAAAGTATATTAAATTTAACGAGAATATTTTTCTCAATACTTAATACTCAATACTCAATACTCAATACTCATCCATGATCAAAAACCTCTGCCTTGCAATTTTATTAATGACTGCCATGAACAGCATGTTATCAGCTCAGGATAAGTCCTATGTCCAATTAAGTAATCATACATTTTCAAAGGAAAATAATATGATTGGCAGGGTCAGTTTGCATGGATCTGAGGCTAAATTCAAACTTAAAGGCGATAATTCGAAACGATTTGCACTAAAGGGTAATAAGCTTTCAATCCGTAAAAAATACATAGCAAATGGCTCAAAATGGTATGACCTGACAATAGAAGCGCAAACGATTTCGGGGCCTGTTCAGGAAACACTCAGATTAGTGAAAGACGATTTTCATAGAAACAAAGTAATTGCACACCGCGGAGCCTGGAAAAATACAGGAGCATCCGAAAATTCTATCTCTGCCTTGCAGCATGCAGTTCGTCTGGCTTGTCAGGGATCTGAGTTTGATGTACATATGACACTGGATTCAGGTTTAATTGTAAATCATGACCCCTCTTTTAAGGGTAAACTTATTCATAGTACAAGTTTTGCTGAATTGAAGCAACTAAAGCTTTCAAATGGAGAAAATATGCCCGGTTTGGCAGAATACCTTACAGAAGGCATGAAACAAAATTCAACCAAACTCATACTAGAATTGAAGCCTACAATTAATAAGGACCGTGCCATTCAAAGTGCCCGTAAGGTTTATGAGATGGTAAAAAATTTGAAGGCTCAGGCATGGATCGACTATATCAGTTTTGATTATAATATTTGCATGGAATTGATGCGTCTGGATCCATATGTGCGGGTAGCGTATTTAAACGGAGATAAAGCGCCGGATTTGCTTGCTGCTGATAAATTATGGGGGCTAGATTATAACCAAAGTGTTTATCAAAAAAATCCGGGATGGATTGAGCAGGCAAAGGCAAAAGGATTAACAATCAATGCATGGACGGTAAATGACCCAAAATTACTGCAATGGTTCCTGGATCAGAAAATTGATTTTATTACGACCAATGAGCCTGAGTTGCTGTTGAAGATGGTTGGGAAATAGTATTTAGTATTGAGTACAGAGTATTGAGATTCGATCCTTCTTCATTTGAAATAAAATGATCTTGTGATTACTATTATTCCAATTTAAATTTTCAAAACGTACCACCTAATAACGTACAACGTATAACCCCAATTTTCTTACCTTTACAAATTGGCAAAGAAAATTCAAAAAAATCAGAGTTTCGCTAAAAAAGTAGCGGCACTATTCTCACAGATGAAAAGTTCGATTAGTCTTTTCAGACTGAATGATCCGCTTCGAATGGCTGCAGCCACTGCCTTTTTCACTACTTTTGCTTTACCCCCCATAATCATCATTTTTACACAATTTTTCAGGTTATGGGTTGATCCCGGAGTTCTGAGTTCAGAATTGATCAGCAGGCTGGGACATATCCTTGGCAGAGGCAGTGCACTTCAGGTTGAAGGCGTTTTGGAGGCAGTCAGCGGTTTGAATCAAAGCTGGTATATCACGTTTTTTGGCTTCCTGTTTTTGATGTTTGTGGCCACTACACTTTTTGATGTGATTAAGAATTCTTTGGAGCAGATCTGGGATATCCGTACCCGACCAAAATCAGGTATCTTTTTTAGCATCGGTTATCGCATGCGCTCACTTGTAATCATTTTTCTTGCCGGTTTTCTGTTTTTAGCTGCTTTGTTCATGGAAGGAACCCAGGTGATACTGGGAAATTATATCGGAGGACTTCTGGGCGGAGGGAAAAGTTTTTTTTATTACCTGATCAATGATATTATCTTTATAAGCGTCGTAAGTATTTGGTTTACAGTATTATTCAGATTTCTTACTATCGGAAGACCAAGGTGGAATATTTCATTTGGCGGAGCTCTTTTTACTGCGATCCTTTTCAATCTGGGGAAATGGGTTTTGGGTTATCTCCTAATACAGAGTAATATCGGCATTATCTATGGTGCATCCGGTTCAATGGTTCTTATCCTGCTCTTTGTATTTTATTCCTCAATTATCTTATACTATGGCGCATGTTTTGTCAAGGTATTGAGTGATGCTCAGGGCAAACCGATCCGCACGGTAAAGGAAGCCTTTTCTTTTGAAGTACTTGAGATAAAAGATAAGTAATTAGTCAATTACGAATTACGAATTACGAATTACGAATTACGAATTACGAATTTCCTATGCCATTTTATAAAAAAATTACCCTCTATAATCCCAATTTAATATTTCATTATTATCTTTCGCGGCTAAATAGAATTAGAAAATGATTTTCACATTCAAAAAATTGTATAAAACTTTCGTAATAATCTTCTGTATCGGTTTTTCAAAAATACTTTACGGACAGTCAGTAATTCAGCCAGGCCTGAATGATCTGACATTCTTTAAAAATTCTTCCAAAACCTGGCAGATTGTAGGGAGTGTTCAAGCAGATCTGAACAAAGCGAATACCCTTTATTTTACAAAAGGAGCAGGGATTTTGCTCAATCTACCAGACAAAAAGCAAAAGGGAGTAGACTTATACAGTCTTGCCGATTATGGAGACATCGACCTGGAGCTTGAGTATCTGATGGCTGCAGAATCAAATTCAGGTATTTACCTGCAAGGCAGGTATGAGATACAATTGATTGATACCTGGGGTGCAACTGCAATCAGATCAGGTAGTAATGGTGGTATTTATGAGCGTTGGGATGATTCAAAACCCGATGGAAAGAAAGGTTATATGGGCTATGCGCCAAGGCAAAATGCAAGTCGCGCACCCGGACTTTGGCAGAAGCTGAAGATTTCTTTTCAGGCACCACGATTTGATACCAATGGAATAAAGATAGCTAATGCAGTCATGCTGAAAGTAGAGTTGAATGGAGTGCTCATTCATGATCATGTTGAATTATCAGGACCAACGCGCGGAGCAATTGCTGAGGGCGAGATCGCATCAGGCCCATTGCGCATACAGGGTGATCATGGTGCTGTAGCTTTTCGCAATATTAAGATCAGCAAGTTTGAAAATGCAAGGCCGGCAGAGACAGTTCAGGCAAATCCAAATTCCGTTGATCCAATTCATATCGAACCCACAGAGAATTATATTTTAAGAAGTTTTATGGATCTGCCTGGATCAGCGAGAGTGGTTCATGCGGTATCTGTTGGAAGCCCTGAGAAAGTTCATTATACCTACGATATGGATAATGCGGCGATCATTCAGGTTTGGAGAGGCGGCTTTCTAAATGCTACACCAATGTGGCATGACCGCGGTGACGGATCTTCAAGACCACTGGGAATGGTGCAGCGCTTCGGTAAACCTATACACACATTGGCAAGACTTGAAAATATACAATCTGCATGGATCAGCGATACTACTGGAACAGGATATCGTCCGAAAGGCTATGTGCTTGATGCGGATGGCAGGCCAACGTTTAAGTATATTACATACGGCATTACGGTAAATGATGCAGTTACATTGCTCGAAAAGGGACAAGGAATTTCCAGGCAAATTAGTCTTTCTGACAATCCGGCGGGTATTTATTTCCGTCTGGCTGAGGCAGCCAATATTACTGAGGTATCTCAGGGACTGTATCTCGTAGATGATCAATCCTATTTCCTGCGTCTGGATGAAAGCAGCGGGTCAAAAGCCCAGATCCGTGATCAAAATGGCCGAAAGGAATTAATCATTCCTGCTGTTAAGAGTTTAAGCTATTCAATTTTATTCTGATCCCTACATGAGACACTTAAATTATACATATCAATTAATTCTCCTTATTTCAATGCTGGGCTGTAGTATTTCTACCCAAGCCCAGGAAACCCCAAAGGAGGAGGATTTCTTTAAAATTATGAAGGTTGCTACCCCAGAAGGAATTATCCTGGAGGTTGGCGGGCTCGTTAGCCTGCCAAATGGTGATCTGGGAATTTCAACCCGACGCGGAGATATTTTCATTGTTGAAAATCCGACAAGCAGCAGACCTTATTTCAGAAAATTTGCTTCCGGAATGCATGAAGTTCTGGGTTTGGCTTATAAGGATGGGGCACTTTATGGTGCTCAAAGAGGCGAACTGACTAAATTGCTTGATACCAATATGGACGGCAAGGCTGATGTATATGAAACCGTATATTCCTGGCCCTTATCTGGTCATTATCATGAATATAGTTTCGGACCAAAGATCGCTTCCGATGGTTCATTTTTTGTCACCGGAAACGTAGCTTTTGGTAGTGAGGAATGGTGGAGAGGCGAAAGTCGTGTGCCATGGAGAGGATGGGCAATGCGTATTAGCGAAGATGGTAAAATGCAGCCTTGGGCTACAGGAATGCGCTCACCGGCAGGACTTGGATTTTTGAATGATGAGCTTTTCTATACTGATAATCAAGGCGACTGGATGGGATCAGGTGCTTTATGGAAAATGGAGAAAGGTGATTTTATGGGACATCCGGCAGGTTTAGCCTGGACTGGCAGACCTGAATCTCCTGTTAAATTGACCGAATCTCAGTTCAATTCCAAAATAGATCCACGCAAAACAAAGAATGACAATGGTCGCTATATAAAGCCTGAAAATATTGTTAACGAGAATTTTAAGACTCTTTTTGATATGAAAAAGGAGTTTCCAGAACTGCGTTTACCTGCTGTCTGGCTGCCTTACGGGATTCTGGGAATTTCAACTTCCGAGCCAATTACTATTCCCAAGGGACATTTCGGACCTTTTGAAGGTCAGATTCTGGTTGGCGATCAGGGCATGAGTATGTTGTCGAGAGTATTTATGGAAAAGGTGAATGGCGAGTATCAGGGCGCATCATTTTTATTCAAAACCGGATTCAGATCGGGGGTAATGCGGATGTCATGGGCAAAGGATGGTTCCTTGTTTATTGGTGAAACAAACAGGGGTTGGGGTTCTGCAGGTGAAGCAAATGAAGGTCTGGAACGCCTGGTTTGGAGCAATAAAATGCCTTTTGAAATGAAAGCGGTAAGGGCAATGTCCGATGGATTTGAGATCGAATTTACTCAGCCGGTTGATCCTAAATCAGCAGAAGATCTGGCCTCCTATTCGGTTGAAAGTTATATCTATAAATATCAGCCGGTTTATGGAAGCCCGCCGGTAAATACTCAAACTCTGAATATTAAAGGGGTGAAACTTTCTACAGACGGATTGAAAGTGAGAATTGTGGTTGAAAATTTGCGCAGGTATTATATTCATACTATCAAACTGGATGGAATCCGTGAAAAGGAAAATTATTATTCTCTTGTACATCCTACAGCCTATTATACTCTGAACAATATTCCTGAAGGCCAGAAATTATCAGTTTCTGAATTGAGCACGAAAAATTCGGTTTTGATCCCTGTAAAGGCTGCGCAAAGTACCGGTGTGGCTCAAAAATCGACAGTTTCAAGTGAAAAATCAGCTGTAAAGCCTGAACAATCTGAAAAGGTGCCTACGTTTAATGATCTGAAAGTAATGATGGCATCCTACACTTGTTTATCATGCCATAATCCCGATAGAAAACTTGTTGGACCCTCATTTAAGGATATTGCCAGGCGTAAATACAGTCCGGAAAAGATTCTCCAGCTTATTCATAATCCAAAGCCCGAGAACTGGCCAGAGTATCCGACGCCGATGCCTCCAATGCCTCAGGTTAAAAAGGAAGATGGTTTGAAAATAGCAGCCTATATTAATTCACTAAGATAAATTTTTTAAAATTTTTGAAAATTCATCTTGTCTTCATCTTGGCTGCCAATCTTTGAGTATAATTTACAACCATGCTAAAATTGAGTGCCATGAAAACTTATATTCTATTTTTAATCGTATTTCTATTATCATTTTCTGCTTATTCCCAAACAGGTGGGGGCATGCGCAGAGGCGGGGGAAGAGGAACCGGAACTCAGACAATGGGTACTGAGGGTCAAAGAACAGGACAAATGCCTGCACAAGGAGGAAAGGGTAAAGATCGCAAGCAGGGAGGTGACTGTAATCCCGGAGGTAGGGGCAAGGAAATAGGTGCAGGCGGTACTACAGGAACCGGGATTAAAACCAGAGCTGGAACTGGAACCAGAACCGGTACTGGAGCGAAAATCAGCCAGCCTAATATCCGAACAAATACTGGAGTTCGGAGCTTTTAAGGCTTCCATCATATATATTGCCTTTATTTTGAATGATTGTTTGCCTCTTTTTGAGGCAAACTTTCGTTATTTTTACACGAGATGAAATTAATAACTGTTTATCGTACAATTATCCTGTTTGCCATATGCGGCATTCTTCCGGCCACACTATACGCCGGAGAGAAGGAAATTGATGGTAAACCAGTCAGGATATTATCCATAGAAGCCATTCCCGTCATTTTTCAGGATTCTCTTCCAATAAAAAGGGGAGGCGATAAAAAGGAACAGGATCGTCCGGCTGCAGATACCAGGCAAGGAGGAAACAGACCGGGTGAAAACAGGCCCGGAGAAAACAGGCCGGAGGATATCAGACGAATAGAGGAAATAAATGCTGAAAATCAGCGGATCCGGCAGAAATCTGGTATTAAGCAAGTGCCCCGTTCAATTCCAAAATTAAAGCCTAAGGCTGTTACCGACCGTATACCAATAAGAAGACCACCAATGAGGATACCGAAGAAAGGATTTGGAGGTATTCATTATTAATGGTTCTATTTATTTGATATGAAGAGTTGGATCATTTTATTGGTAGTGGCATTACTTTTTGCCGGAAATACTTTCGCCCAGCGTGATTCTAGTCAGGAAGATGCAAAGCGGACTACCCTTACACTTGCTGGCATTTATGGTAATAATGCCAATTATTACGGACAAACTGCAGAGCAAAAATTGCCCTATGTTTTAACCAATGCATCTTTGCGCTTAAAAAGCGGATTTTACTTTTCTGCAGGTTCCTATAAGCTAATCAATGCCGGTGGTCCGGCGATATCTGAGCTCGATCTTTCAGCCGGATTTGAACTGGATATCTCAAAAAATTTCAATGCCGCATTTGGATACAGCCGTTCAATCTTTGCTCAGAACTCTCCCCTTTTGGGTGCAGCAAATGAAAATACCCTGAGTGCTTCATTAGCTTACGACCTGAATATTTTTAAAACCGGTTTGAATACCTATTATGCCTTTGGTACCCAGCGCGATTTATTCATGTCATTTAGTGCATCAAAAGCTTTAAATCTTGGAAGTCTTTTCAGTAAAAATGATTTTATCTCTTTTGAGCCGGGTTTAGAAGTAGTAGGTGGCACACTTCATTATCTGGAAGAATATATTGTGAGGCGCGACAAACCTCAAAATCCGATGCCTATTGATCCCTTTCAGACAAACCGGGAGCTAAACTATAGAATAACCCGGGATGCGAGTAGCTTAGATATGATCTCATACAATATGAATTTTTTGCTGGGATATAACCGAAGTAATTATCTGATCGAAACCGGCTGGCAGATTTCAACTTTAGGCAAGAATGTTTCGGAGTCAAAACAAAAAGCGCGTTCATTTTTTAATTTAAGTCTCTACTACCAATTCTGATTTGAAAGTACTCCTTATAGAAGACGAAAAGACGCTGGCTTATGAAGTTGAAGCGTTTCTTAAAAAGGCATTTTATATCTGTGACCTTGCCCATACGGCGCGCAAGGGACTGGAGATGCTTGGGGTGAATCCTTATGACTTTGTTTTGCTGGATCTTGGATTACCAGACCTCGACGGACTAAAGGTTTTACAGGAAGCAAAAAAGTTAAATCCTGATGCGGCATACATTATTCTTACTGCCAGGGGAAATATCGAAGACCGAATTGTCGGACTTGATCTGGGTGCCGATGATTACCTTCCCAAACCCTTTTCCCTGCTTGAATTGCAATCCCGAATGCAGGCAATATCCCGGAGAAAGTTTAATGTCAATACCCATGAAATTGATCTGGGTGAATTTAAGATCGATCTTCAGAAGCGGGTAGTGAGTCATTCAGGAAAAGAGATCGAACTGACCCGTAAGGAATTTGACCTGCTCAGCTACCTGCTCCTGCATAAAAACAGGGTGCTTACGAGGATGCAATTAAGTGAACATATCTGGGGCACCTTTGCTGATGATGATTACGATTCCAACTACATTGATGTCCACATCAAGAATATCCGTAAGAAACTGAGTGCTTTTGCACCGGTTGAATGGCTCGAAACGGTCAGGGGTGTAGGTTATAAAATCAGGAAGCAGTGAATTTAATCAGCAAGCTTACCCTATTTATTACGCTGTCGAAGCTTGCCATCGTATTGCTTTTCGTACTTACTTTGCCTTATCTGATTGGGGGGATTGCCAGAACTTATACCGATTATTATCTCAGACAACAACAAGAAAAGGTTCTTGATGTAGTATCCAAAAATGGGGTTGAATCCTATTTGCAGGGCGAAGAAAGCTATGGTAGTTATACCATGCTGAAAGAAGAATACATCTCCCTCGAACCCGTTGCGAAAGGTTTTAACATTGATACAATTTATACGGATGAACGGATCATTGAACAGGATACCCTGAATTATAGGGTCTTAACCCATTCTTTTCCGGCTGATAGCGGCACCTACCTGATGGAAGTGGGAAAGACCATTGATACGATCGATCAGTATAACCGTCCTTTGCAGCGGATTGCAACGTATGTGCTTCTCGCTTTGATTCTGATCACCCTGGTGGTAGATCTGTTTTATACACGCTACCTTCTTCGCCCTTTGGGTAAGATCATCAATACTAAAATCAAAAACAGAAAATTTCCATTTAATGAGAATTCAATCCCTGTTAAAACCTCAACCACTGATTTTCAATACCTGGATACTTCACTGATCAGCCTGATGCAGCAGATTCATGAGGCTTTTGAAAAGGAAAGGGAATTTACGGCAAATGCATCCCATGAATTAATGACTCCGATAGGTATACTTCAAAATAAAATTGAAAACCTGATGGGAGAGCCGGAGGTATCAGAACTGGTACAGGTACGCTTGATCGGAATGCAAAGAACCCTGAACAGGCTTAAACGTATTGTTCACTCACTGCTTTTGATTTCGAGAATTGAAAATGAACAGTTCAGTAAAAAGGAATCTGTAACGGTGGCTGAATTGTTTGATGATGTGTTGGATGAGATCAATCACAGGCTTAGCGAAAAGGAGATCAGCCTGGAGACAGACCTTTCAAAACAGCTCATGCTTGTTAATATTAACCGGGATCTGTTGTTCCAGCTGGTTTATAATCTGGTGAACAATGCGATTAGGTATAATAAAGCGAATGGTAGCATCCGCATCTGGGATCAGATAAATCCCGATGGTTCTTATGAAGTTAATATTACAGATACCGGTATCGGCATTCCTGAAGATGAACTTGGCACCATTTTCAATCGTTTTAAGAAAGCAAATCAGTCGGAAGAATCTGCCGGCTATGGCCTCGGACTATCAATTGTAAAAAGTATTGCTGATTATCATCAGATCAAAATCGGAATCATTTCTGAAATTTCTAAGGGAACGACATTTACGATTGCTTTTCCGGAGGAATTGGTTGAGAATAGAGAATCAATTGTGTCTGGTTGAAATTAAACTTTTAGTCAAATGTGCTACTTATAAATTTAAATGGGAATTTATTGACGTTTTGAAAAGCATGCCCCCTGTTTTATAAAAATTATAGGATAGGCAAAATTAGGTTCCAGCTTTCGCTGGATCCGATGGTTATCGGATGATACGCATTTTTTTATTATTAGAGAGATCTTGACTTTCGTCAAGATCGTTTGCCAAAAAAACACTTGTAATGATACCCCTCAGATTCCGGAGAAGGCCGGAATCTCCTTATTTCACCCCTCGGATTGTCATTCCAGCGAAAGCTGGAACCCTATTAACTCTCATGAAATTCCATTTAAAGCTTTCTCCTGGCACAACTGATTTAGAATTGAGAATTCAAAGTGAATAATGGGAGTCAGGTACACAAACTAGACACCCCCCCCCCATCACAAATTCTTCTTCAGGCCATAATATGCGAAACTCATTCTTTTTAAAATTATTGTAACCTAAACAGAGTTTTCACGTCTTAATATAGAATTGTTTAAAAATTGATGCCTTGAACATTCAAGAGGAGTTTGAACAAGGTTAAGAAGAAAAGTTGATTGGTTGAAAGGCCCCCCGATAGCTATCGGGGAGCCTTTCGTTTTTAAAGGAGCTCTTTCAATACCACCCAAACATTCTCGGCTAATATTTTATGACCTTCGGGCGTGGGATGAATGCCATCGCTCTGATTCAGTTCAGGAACACCGCCAACCTTATCGAGCAGGAATGGAACCAATCCCATATTGTTTTTCTTGGCCAGCTCCGGAAAGATCACCCTGAATTCTGAAGCATATTTGCTGCCCATATTGGGAGGTACTTCCATGCCTGTCATTACCTGTTTGGCATCCGGATACTTAGCTTTCACCTGGTCAATGATGCTCTGAAGGTTCTTTCGGGTTTCAGTCAGCGGAATCCCTCTTAAGCCATCATTTGCACCCAGTTCGAGCACGAACACATCAACTTTTTGTTTCAATAACCAATTGATTCGTTCTTTTCCGGCGGCAGTAGTTTCACCACTTAATCCGGCATTGATCACTTCATAGGGAAGATTTAAGGAATCAATTTTATTCCCGATAAGTGCCGGAAAGGCTTCATCAGGCTCTACCCCGAGTCCGGCAGTAAGACTATTTCCAAAAACGAGAATATTTTTCTTTGTAGTTACACTTGAGACACTCAAGCTATCAGCAGATTCACTATCCGCTTTTTTATTTTCTCCGTTTCCACAAGCGCTGATAATGGCAAAGAGGACAAGTATGCTGTACAATTTTATTTTGATCATAATCTTTGAATAAGGGAATCCGAAAATACAGATTTAGGATGATTAAGACTTACGAATTTACTTAGGCGTCATGCAAGATAAATTCGTCAGTCACTTTTCTGGTTGGCGACTGACGAAATCACTTTCTAACCGCCCATGTGATTTCGCAAGTCGGGTAGTTAAGACTTACGAATTTACCTAGGCGTCATGCATTTAAATTCGTCAGTCGCTATCCTGGTAAGCGAAGACAATGTCAAATTCCACCCACCCATATGATTTCGTAATTCGAACCTTCTGGCTTTAAGCTTTCTGCTTTAAGCTTACTTCAATTCCTTTTTCCTGAACATTCTGGAACGGTCAA
>CAYHGN010000056.1:1449-21806 GCA_964356005.1 uncultured Sphingobacterium sp. | reverse complement strand
CCCTTGTTTCATTGTAATAACTAATACGCCTCCAACCCCTTTTGTTCCATAAATTGACGTGTTAATTGCGCTTTTTAATACTTCAATGGATTCGACATCCATCGGATTTATTAAAGATAAATAATCAGGGTCAACATCCATACCATCCACAACGATGAGCATATTTGTTTGAAGCATGAATGAAGAATTCAAATTGCGGCTTAAATACGGAATGCCGTCCTTCATGAGCAAGCCGGCAACCATTCCCTGAAGACACTCTGACAGATCAAAAGTACAATGACTTAATTTGTCGGCTGTTAAAATTGCATCTGCATTTCCGGCACCATTCAAATTAGCTGAGTTTATTACTACTTGTTTTTCAGCAACAATTTTAACCTCATCAAGCATAATGCTTCCTTTACCCATGCGCCGGAGTGAATCAAACTGGTTCATACTGTTTTTTAAATAGGCTACCATTGATTTGTTCACGTTTACTTCAACATTGGCCAGATTTCTATTTTTTGTTACCAGTTGATCGGGTATCTGATCTAATTCTATTTTTACATTTTTGCGGTCTTTTTCATTTCTTGCCTGTAAAACAATTTTTGTGCTATCCGGAAAATAAAGATTGTTAAATTTGAATTTGCCCTGAGCATCAGTAAACGTATCTGTTAAGAATGGTTTCCCTGCCATGTAAAATAGCGTTACTTTCCCATTAGATACAGGTTTTCCCTTAGTTGTCACTTTTCCACTGACAGTTACATTTTGTTCCGGCTGGTAAACCAATGCCGGATAGGTATTCGCCAGAATGTTCTTCCATGCAAATCTTCTCCATCCCTGGGTAAGCATTAAAATATCCAATTGCCTTATCTTATTTTCATCTATAGCAGTAAAGAAATAGTTGGGCTGCTGAATATATCCTTTAAGATCAGATGTAAGTAAGAGATTGGATAAAATGGTAGTTTCATTTTGATCATCATAAGGAACTTTTGTTTCGTCAATTACAGCTACTGAAAAACTCCCCAGCACAGGTTTATCATCTTTGTCTGTTACCTGGAGCGAAAGCTTGACTTTTTCACGTTTCGCAAAGTCCTGACTGGAAGTGCTAACATCAATTTTAAGCTGTTCCTGATGGTTGATAAAAACAAGCCGTTCTGCTAAAGGCTCGTTTTGCGCCGAAAATAAAGTAAGCTGTAATATCCCTTCAGGAAACCTCTTTTTAGGGATATTGGTACTGAGTCGTCCGCCCGTAAATTTACTTTTTGCTGCATAATGTATTCTATTATTACCCTGGGCAATTAAGGTCACTTCTTCATTTACTAATGTTGCAGTCGCAGTAATACTGATTATTAAATTTTCAGGATCATTATTATCTATTGATAAAACATATCCCTTAGGCTGGACAGACGGCAGATCAAAACTTTTTTCAGATCCATCATCAAATTTTACAATAGCTGTATAAGGAAGACCTGCTTGAGGACGAAATCTGAAAACTCCCATACCCTGAAGCTCTGATTTAAACTCTGTGATCCGGTTATTAGCATTATCGGTTAAATAGCCGCTTACCGGTACGCCTAGCCCGGCAGCCCCTAAAGCTTTAAAAGCAACTGTTGACACCAAACCTGCAATTAGGTCGCCACCCTCAGGAAAAAACTGAACGTCTGCGTCATTGGATGTAGATTTTAAAGGAAAGTTTTTTGTGACAGAGCGCTTATCATCCAGTTTAAGCTGAGTACTAATGCTGCCCGATTTCAGAATGGACGGCTGATTATTGATAAATGTTAAATCTAAATTGCCCTTGATGTCGGTCTTTCCCTTACCTTTTGAAATGGTTCCCGAACCCATTTGCACCTCATAATTCACATCTTTGTTAGTTATGGGGTTTCCGTTGATATCACTATAATTTATTGCGGCTTTTACCTTTTGGGAAGTACCTTCTGTTAAAAAAGTATAGTTTACCTCAGTTATGATGTTATTGGTGATTGCATTTCCTATTGTAATAGTTTTATCGAAAAAATAATCCTCTCCAAAATTTCGCATCCAGTTTGTATAGGCCCTGATCCGGTAATTACCCTCCTTCAGGGTATCTGAGAGTGTAAATTCGCCCCATGTCAGCCCCACCAACAAGGGAAGTTTTAAGGTTTGTTTAACCGAATCCTTTTCATTGATAAGTTCAGCATATAGTATCTTACTGAGGCCTGATGGCTGATTGTTTCCAGAGGAAACCACATAAGCTTTAAACCAGATGTTGTCTCCAATGGCATAATAGGGTTTATCCATATGGAGATGGACTTTTTCATAAGGCCGCTCTGACTGATACTGCCGGGTTTGTGAAATGAGCTTTTTTAATTGTTCTTCAGATGGTGTTTGTCCATAAGTTGAAAGGGAATTTATTAATAGCAGAAAGGGAATAAATAACCTAATCCTTAGGATAAAAATAATTCTCAATTTTTTAATATTTAGATAATATAAAATTCAATTAAAAAAAGGATTAACCCGCATTCGCGGATTAATCCTTTTTTATGAATTAAATCAAATTAAGGGGTTATTGTAATTGATATCTCCTTAGTAATAACTTTTTGCTGATCAATATTACCATTGGCGGCAACAAATGTGGCTTTATAAGTACCGGCTATTGCATAGGTATACCGGAACTCAGTTAAAACAGGATTAGTAAGACCCTTAATTGCTGTGGACCAGTCTGGTCCCAAATCAACTTTATCAACACTTATAGCTTTACTAACTGCCCAATGCTCACTTTCGGGATCATTATACGGACTTGCAGGATCAAAGGGAACGAATGGCTTAAAGACAGAAGTAGGCTGATACCCAGGAGCCCGTGGATCATAGATTGGATTTTTAGGATCAAAAATTGGATTTGCCGGGTTAAATTGGGGCAAAGCAGCATTCAGATAAGTATTAGCCTGAAGGGTTAATCTTGTTGCAGTAATAGAAGATAAAGCAGGAGCTTTGTCCTTCAGATCATCCACAATTCGGAAACCTGTACCAGCCTGATCAGCAATAGTTAAGGTCAGCCTATTATCAAGTAATTTTTTACTGTTTAAAGTAAAAGTCTGAATAAACCACTGCCGCGCTATTCCATTAGTAGCCTGCATCTTGGTATTGTAGCGAAAAGCAAAATAGATAGGCTTTCCAGCGACAATAAGATCCGATACATCAACTGTACCTGAAGCAAGAAAAGCTGTAGAAGTGCCAAGTATAAATCTGTTGGTTATATCCACCCAGGTTGCAGCCTTCAATTTTGCTACACTGCTATAATCACCATTAAAGTTTGTTGATGCAAGAAGCGAGACTTGATTAGCCTGAGTTCCCAACTGAACACTGCTGGTAAAAGCAAGTGTTGCACCGGCACCGGCTACGTCAGCTACTCTGCCTGTTCTTGAAGCATAGTCTTTCAACAGTTCTCCAGAATAGAAGGATATTGTTTGAGCCTCACCTCCCGTAATCATAAATTTAACAGATTCACCAGCTTTATAGGTGGTTTTTTCAGCACTTACATCAAATGCCGGCTCGTCTGCCTCAATCGCCGGTTTTTCACAGGACGCCAATATAAGCGCCACAGCGAGGATACTATATATTTTCAGTTTCATAATTTCTATTTATATTAAATTATTCCCAACCCGGATTTTGAGTCATTTTTAAGTTTGAAGACATCTCATTGATAGGAATTGGCATCAAAAGATCACGGGTACTAACGTTTGAATAATATTTTACAAAATACTGCCCAGGGCTTTGCTGCTGCATTTTATTACCCATATCCTGATGAACTTTCAGGAATATTCCCCAACGAAGCAGATCAGCTTTTCTTAGATTTTCAAAGTTAAATTCTCTCATTCTTTCATCCTGAATTGCTGCAAGGAATGCTTCTTTTGATGCAGGATTAAGATTGCCATCTATATCCTTGCTGATTGATGCGGTTGCAGTTGCACCTGAACCACCTCCTCCACTAATAGTAATGCTAGGAACAGCAGCATATTTTCCCTCGTTAAAGAAGGTAATACCCATTGCATCGCGATCAAGTGTAATGGCAGTGACTTTTCCTCCAGCTATAGTCGCGATAGCTGTAGCACCACCTCCTCCGCTGAAGCTAACGGTTGGGGCTGTAGTATAACCTGAACCTCCATTTGTCACTGCAATTGTTTTAATTCCTGTGGACCATGCTCTTCTTCTAACTTTATTGAATTGTTCAATTGCATCTGCAGTTGGACCTTTTATTTCATTCTCAGCTTCTGCATACATCAATAAAACATCAGAATATCTTAACAAAACCATATTTTGAGGTGTTCTTGTAGGAGCTTTAGGAAGCAGTGTTTCGTATTCCCTTCTCCATTTGGCAGGCTTCATTAGATTTTTGGCATTATCATTAACCGGCAATAATGCAAGGGTTTTACTTCCATTAGTACTGGAGATTGTGTAAGCAAAATGAGCAATGCTGAACCATTTACGATTATCTCCAGGTTCAAATTTATCATAAAGTTCTGAAGTGATATTCATATAAGCATCTGCTCTTCCAGTAGCAGAACTTACACTAGATGCTGGGCCATTGATCCAGCCAATATTTCCCGTTTCAACATATTGATCAGTAAGGTTTCCAAAAAATTCAACTTCCCAGATACTTTCCTTGATATCATATTTATCACCGGCAAGCTTCATGAAAATGTCAGGATAACTTGGATTTAATGAGTGTCCAGCTTCTGCATCATCAATTACCATTTTTGCCCATTTACTGGCTTCTGCATAGCGGGTTTTATCTTTAATCGGTTCACCTGCCATATGCAGGTTAACTCTGGCTAAAAGACCACGAACAGCAGACTTACTGATTGCTCCGCCAAAACCCAGGGTTTTGATGCTTGGAACAAGTTTTTCAGCAGCTTCCATATCTTTAATGATCTGCACATAAACATCTTTAGCACTTGCTCTTGTTGCGTCAACATCAACAACAGAAGTAGTAGGTTCCAGTTTCAATGGAACACCACCATAATATTGTACCAGTGTAAAGTAAAAGTATCCTCTTAAGAACAAGCACTCCCCTCTGATCGCATCGCGTTTTGCCTGTGCTATTGCTGTATTCTTGTCCACATTCTTAATCAAAACATTAGCCTTATTAATTCCCGACCAAAGGTTATTCCATAAACCTGCATTATATGAATCCGCGGAGGAGTAGAAATAGTTCCATGGACCTGAAGTCAACGTAGCTCTGTTCATATAACCCTCATCAGCGGTCCATGACAGCAAATAACTTGCATAGGTACCATGTAAACCACCGGCACCCAGGTGATCATAGACACCTGCACGGGCGAATTGTAATTGGGCTTCGGTCGCATAATAATTATCCGGATTCAGAAAATCCGTTGGTTCTGTCGCCAGATATTTCTTACATGAGCCCAGACTCATTAAGAACAGTGTTGCGAGTATATAGTGTTTAATTTTCATTTTTCTTTCAATTAATTGTGTTAAAATCCTGCTTTAATACCAAAGGCAATTGTTGGTGATCTCGGGTAGGATGAAAAGTCATAACCCGGAGTTAAGGTATTATTACGGGTAGAAACTTCAGGATCCATTCCAGAATAATTTGTCCATGTAATCAGGTTCTGGGCAGAGACATTCACACTTAAATTACTCATATAGGCGGCCTTAATTAATTTTGCCGGTATGTTATAATTTAAGGAAACTGTCTTCATACGCAGAAAAGAACCATCTTCTACTACTCTGGAGGAGTGGAAACCAATTGGTCCTTGTCCACGGGTACGATAATTTTCATTAGTTGGATTAGTTGGTGACCAGCGGTTTGAATAACTTGCGAACTGATTAATATTCGCCCAACCATTACTGTTACCTTCCATAATCAGCCTGTTGGCATTATAAATATCATTTCCATAAGACCATTGGAAAAATACATTCAGGTTGAAAGCCTTATAAGTGAAATTATTTGAAAAACCACCTGTATGAATGGGTTGCCCCCTTCCGATGAAAGTTAAATCAGCATCATTCATGATACCATCACCATTCATATCCCTGTATTTGATATCACCAGGCAGAATTGTATTACGAACTGCTCCATTGGTAGGTATTGCAGGTTTCAGGATGTAAACACCAGGTGAAGGATTATCAAAATCCTCATACTGATAATTTCCTTCCCAGATAAACCCGATCATCATTCCTGCCGGTTTGCCAATTTCAGCAACATACAAGGGCTTATTAAACTGTGATACATAGTTAGCGTTGCTGTTCAGTGAACGCTGGCCACGGGTAAGTTCCATTACTTCGTTTTTGTTGAAACTGATATTGAAATTACTTTCCCAAATAAAGTTCTTAGACTGAACATTTACCGTGTTTAAAGTCAATTCAAGTCCATCATTTCTCAGTTTACCTATATTTTTAACGGCAGAAGTAAATCCGGTTGATGGAGGCAAAATTGCGTTAAGTAACAGATCCTCAGTTGTTTTACGATATAAATCAACCTCAAATGTAATCCTGTCTTTTAAAATACCAATTTCATAACCTAAATCAATAGTGTTCACTTTTTCCCATTGAAGATTTGGGTTACCAACAGCAGAAACATAATTTGAAGCAATTGGGGTTGAGTTATTAAATGAATAACCATTGATGTTTTGTAATAAACGTGCATAGGTATCAAAATCACCCACCCTATTATTACCATTACTACCATAGCTGGTTCTCAGCTTAGAAGTTGAAATGCCAGGGAATACCTTTGCAAAGAAGCCTTCCTTGTGCATATTCCAGGCCAATGCTGCTCCAGGAAAATAACCCCAGTGGTTAATAAACTTGGATGAGCCATCAGCTCTGAAGGTACCGGTAACAATGTATTTTGATTTATAATTATAATCTAAACGGCCGGCATAAGATGCCATGGCGTTACGGCTTGAATAGGAACCCTGATTAAAAGCAAGTCCTTCATCCAATCCATCCATTCCCAGATTTTCATTGGGCAATAACCTGCCACCATAAGACTTTCCATTTGAATTACTACTATTAATCGCAAATAAACCAAGTCCTGTTAGGGTATGGTCCTTCTTGAATGTTTTTTTGTAATTCAAGGTTGTTTCGTTAGAGAAACTATTTGAGAAAATGTTATTGATCGAACCATTAACACCATTCACATTATTCGGACTAGATCCGCCCTGAGCTGTTTTCGAATTATAGAAATTCTCAAGGGTTAATTTATTATGGCGGATACCTGCGGTTGATTTTAAGATCAGATCCTTATTGATAGCATAACTAACATAACCATTTCCTTCAACCAGGTTAGTGATGTTGTATGAATGCTGGTTCTGAAGGTCAATAAAGGGGTTAACCCTGAAATCTGAAGCATTCAAAGCTTCATCATCTACTAGATCTTGAAGAAGGTCATCAGTTGGATTAGGTGTAATCGGGCGGTACAACCAGGTTCTTGCTAGTGCAAAAGCAGTTGGATTCCCCGAAGTAACTGCACCCTGATTGATAATCTGACCATTTTGCTTAATTCCGCTGTAATTAGCTGTTATTCCAGCCTTAATCTTATTACTGATTGTTTGGTCAAGTGTCACCCTGCCTGAATAGCGATTAAACCCGGTATTGATGATAGAACCAGTTTGATCGAATAAAGATCCGGATATAGAATATTTAGTCTGTTCAGTACCACCTCTTAACGCAAGATTATAATTCTGAATTGTTCCTTTTCTCAGAACATAATCCTGAAAATTGATACCCTCGACTCCTCTGTAATCTTCAATTGTTTTACCATTTGCAAAAAACGCCCTTGTTGTTGCAGAATTTGGGTTTAACTCATCCTGATATTTGATAAACTCGTATGGACTCATCAAATCCATAGGGGTAGGAACTGATTGAATACCGTAGGAACTTGAGAAATTAATCGTTGGTTTTCCCACTTTTCCACGTTTTGTCTGAATCAGAATTACTCCGTTTGCAGCTCTTGAACCGTAGATCGCTGTTGAAGATGCATCCTTTAATATGGTCATTGATTCAATTTCCTCAGGATTGATAGATGCCGGATCCGGATCTTCTACCGGAAATCCATCAATAACGTATAAAGGAGAAGTACTTTGAGTTAAAGAACCGGCTCCCCTGATCACGATATTGATACCACCACCAGGCTGACCATCATCTGAATTAACCTTAACACCAGCTACACGACCGGCTAAAGCCTCAGCGAATGTTCCTACGGGAGCTTTCATCATATCATCCATTGGAACAACTCCAACAGATCCGGTAAGATCGGGCTTTGTAACAGTACCATAACCAATGACAACCACCTCACTTAAAGAAGAACTTGAAGTGATTAATGTTACGTCGATTGTAGTTCGGGTACCCACCAGCAGTTCCCTGGTTTCCATACCAAGAAATGCGAATACAAGAGTTTCAGTGCTTGCGGCCTGAATGCTATATTTTCCATTTGCCAGGGTTGTTGTACCTCTGGTCGAGCCCTTAACCCGCACTGTCACTCCAGGCAGAGGTTGTCCAGCTTCGAGAACTATACCAGTTATCGTTTTTAATTGCTGGGAAAAAACCTGCTCAGAAAAACTGAGGAAAAGCATCAGGAGCATTACTATCCCTGTTCCGAAGGGATAATACCTTTGTTTTTTAAACTTCATCATGTAAATTTTTAGCATAGTTTATAATTAATAGTTAGTAAAAAGGCGAGTTAACATGACGGGTGCGTACCCGTAACAAAATAAATGTATAATATTGTATTCTTAATCTTTAAAATAAATAAGTAAGAATTAATAAAAGTTAGTTAAAAAACGTCAAAATAACATTTTGACAAAATCTATTAATAGGTAACAAATTACAAAGACCAATAATTCAATAGTTAAACTGATTACACCAGTAAATTTTCTAATGATTCAGCAAGAGAAATATTAAACGTTTACGTACACTAATATATAAATAATTGTATAAAATTAAAATATTTTTAAAATGAACTTATAGTAATCAAACAATTGACTGGTTAAATGGATCAGCAATTTTTATAAGATCGGTTCGTGTATGACCATCTTCTGTGACTCTGGCGAGCGCATAAACTTCGCCCCCATGTCCAACCGCGATTGAATTCACATATAAAGGCCGATCTCCGTTTAGATAAAAGATTGGGCCATGATCCTGATATTTACCTTCAGGTATGTTATAAGTTATTAAATGAAGGTTTTCAAGACCCTTTGCCGCACCTTTAGCAATATCAGTTTGGCCTGTAACACGCTTTCCATCAACATAAACCGGGCCGCCTGTCAGGTAATAAATGGTCTTGCCATCTGGTCCGAGTTGAAACCCAAGATAACCATAACTAAACTGATCGAACATGCCGCTTTTAGCTGAAGGTTCTGAAGTAATTCGTCTGACGAGTTCAATTTTAGATTTTTTAGGATCTAACCGAAATAAATATCCTGAATTCCCATGAACTCCATAGGCTGTATCTTCAGGATTATACCAAAAGATTTCCCTCCAGTTATAGCCCATGCTCCCTGGTCTGCTTGGATCGTATTTACCAAAATAATCAAGCCTGAGGTCAGCATCTTTAAGTTTATTGATCCTACCCTCTTCTGGATTATAGCTAAATATATCACCCTCAGAAGTAGAAAAATAAACATTCCCATTAGAAGAATCTACCACAAGAGAGCGGCATAATGAACGAAAATCATCACCGGGCTCCCCTCCTTCACCGTTTCCGGATGTACGGCCCAGGTCTTTTAATTCCTTTTTATCAAGATCATAATGTATAAAATTACCTTTCGGCCAGGAAATACCAAAAATTTGGCCACGGTCGCGATCCATTGTCATTGAGACCATACCTTCTCCATTTGGAACCAAAGCAAGGCTTTCGAACGCTCTTGTTTGCATATCATATGAAAGAATACGTCCACCCGGGTACAATTTATATCCAGAAGGTGGATTAAGCGGAAGCCGGTCCATACCATTAATAAGTTCATAATAACCTACATGGGTAGAGAAGTAAAGTTTACCATTCCTTTCAAAGAACCGAACATGACTTTTTCCCTGTGGGATATACATTTGCTCCTTTTCACCACATATTTCAGTCAGATCACCAAGAAATTCCGTTTGATCCTTCACAGGATCATACAAATACATTTTACCTCCTACATGGATCTGGTCTGAAGATAAAACATAATAAATTTTACCATCACTGGCAGCTGATAATGCATTATAGGTGTCGTGCGCCTCATGAAATCCTGAATTATAAGTAATGGCTGTAAGATGATTCAATGCATTAATTCCATTTAGATTAGCAGTATTCTTTATTTGATTAAACTCAACAATTCCGTTTAATTTGTCCATGCAATATTATTATGTATCAAAATATTCTTAGCAAAATCATTGATCTCAATGCTTGTTAATTTATTATTTTTCCAATGATTTTTTTACTGATTCAGCACTAGCCTGTATCTTACTGATTGCAAAAGCAATTGAATCCATATCTTCCCTGCTTCCAAGAAGCAGGTTCTGAGTAAACCACACCATTTCTGTACATAGAAGGTCATTCTCAGGACACTGATTTTGCTCCATATATTTATTATAATCAAGCATATCTTTATGATACATTCGCTTAAAATTCTTTGAGGCAAAAGCTTCCTTCAGAAATTCCTGCTTGTTTAAAGGAGTATAACCACCAGAACAAGGCACTCCTTCGGCACGTAAAGCCTGCAAAAATGCATTTCTGGATAAACCTTTAAATTCCTCTTTCTTATATCTGAATGAAAACAAATGGAAAGAAACCCGGGTTGCACAATCATGTAATTTATAAGGAACTATTCCAGGAATATCCTGAATCTTTGATTTTAAATATTTCGCATTCTCTTCACGCACAGTAGTTTGTGCATCCAGCCTTTGTAACTGCGCTAACCCAATAGCAGCCTGATATTCAGTAATTCGAACCTTAGTACCAATCCTTACACTACCGGCATTAAATGTGCCTACCGCGGTACCAAAAGGCAAGCCGAGATTCTGAAAAGAAACACAGCGATCCATAAAAGCAATATCATTACTCAGAATTGCACCTCCTTCACCAATTGGAATATTTTTTGAGTTTTGAAAACTGAAACAACCCGCATTGCCAATGGTACCTACTTTCTGATTATTGACTTCAGTTAAAGGAGCCTGGCAGGCATCTTCAACCACAAACAGATTATGCTTTTTGGCAATTTCCATTATTCTCGGCATATCTGCAGGCATTCCTAAAATATGGACTGGCAAAATGGCTTTTGTACGTGGTGTTATCTTTGCTTCTATTTTTGCAGGATCAATCTGGTAGGTTTCAGGATCGATGTCCACAAACACCGGCATAGCACCATTCATAAGAATAGCCTGAATAGTCGATATAAAGGTATATGGCGGAACAAGCACTTCATCACCACCTTTAATATCCAGTTGATTCAATGCAACAATTAACGCATTGGTTCCATTGTTAACAAGCAAACAACGTTTAGCACCGTTGGCATTCGCCCAGGCTGCTTCAAACTCGTTTACTACTCCAGCACGCGACCAAACACCACTTCTAAGCACTTCAAGAACGCGTTTCTCATCCGTTTCGGGAATCCAGATAGGCCATTTAACCCATTTGGCTTTATCCCATGCTGAGGGGCCACCCAAAATTGCTGGTCTTGAAACATAATTTAAATCCCCGGCTAACAGTGAAGGGGTCAAACCCATCGTTAGAACAGTCCCTACCCCAGCCAAAGAACTCTGTTTTAAAAATTTGCGTCTCGATGAATCAGTGTTTATATTTTTCATGGCAATTTTAATTAATTCAAATATTGGCCTTGATGTAAGGTTTCAGTTAAATTTATATAGCAAATTACAAGAGTATAACAAATAATACCTTTCCGATACCGTCCCGCTAAACTGCCAGCCTGTTGCGTAAAAAAATACACAAGTATACATTAACGTTTACGTACCCGAATATATAACTTATTTTTCTCTAAAACAATAAATATACCGGCATATTACTAAGATAAAGTATGTTAAAAAAGAAATTAATTACCTGATAACAACCCCGATCATATCAACAGAAACTCCAGCCTGAGGCTTTCCAACATCTTTAACCATAGCTTTTGATGCTGCCGGCGGACGAATCGGGTCATAATACTTAGGACGAATTTCATTTAGTCTTGCACTATGGTCATCTTTACTAACATAATAAGTTGCTTTGACAAGATGCCTGAAATCACTGCCGGTATTTTTTAATATGGTACCCATTGAAGTGAAGATGGATGCCAGTTCAGAATCCGCATTGCTTGTAATTTGTCCGTATATGCCTGATATATAGATTCTTTGACCAAAATTAATCCGGACTACCTTACAGTAAACAGGTGAAGCTGTCATTCCCGGAGGCGTAATAAAATCAAGCTGTTGATTTGATTTTGTTCCGGTTATTGGGGATGAGGCAATCAGTTCTATTTCAATGACAGGATCTTTACTGGTCCATTCAACATTGACCATTGGTGGAATGGTACTGCCCTTAAAGAAATTAATAAACTCCTCCTCTACTACTTTCAGATCGGACATTGGCCTTATAAAAGATTTAATCTGAACAATATCCTTTTTGTCCAGGCCCATTGAAACCAGTGTAGTCAGAAGCTGTTCTAAAGTCCCACGAGTTGCTTCAGCAAGTTCACCTTTAACAGCCTGTCCTGAAACATAAACTACCGGACCGGCAGGTAAAATTGCAGCCAGGGCAGTACCCTGTACAGAAGATGAGTGCTCAGGCAAAAAATATTTAACACTTATCGGTTTGATTTTAGTTGAAACCGCAATGGCATCCATTGAAATCAATGCATCAGGATGAGAAAGATCTCCTGCAACAAAGCTTAAGGCTGGACTTTTACCTGATTTAAACCGCCTGATAATTTCATTCTGAACTGCGGTTAGCAAGTTTGAGTTTCTGAGGTAAATATTAAGTTTAACAATCTGGTCAAGATTTGTACCAGCCTTTTTCAATGCAGAGGAAATATTCAAAAAAACCTGATGAATCTGTACATTCAAATCACCTGATCCAACAATACTGCCCGATTTGTTAAAAGGCAGAAATTGAGTGGTATGAACAAGCGGTACATCATCAACAATCACTGCATCCGAAGCGCCAGAAAGATTCGAAGATTCCGAATATTGAATGTGTTGACCTTTTTGAGCAAAAACATTTGAACTAAGAGATAAGAAAAAAATAAAGAACAGAATTCTCATTTTAGTTGTTGGTTGTTAGTTGTTGGTTGTTAGTGCTAAATGTCAAATGAACTGATAATAGTTTTTATTCTTTGTTCATTGTTCTTGGAAATTAAGTTTTCAATGAACTATGATTTAGTCTTGATACTCAATACTCAATACTCTCTCTAATTATTAACCGGCGCCCAATAAGCACAATAACCTTCGGCACGAACCGGCCCTTTAAACAACATACAACCCCCGCAAGGCTTATCTTTTGCCGGAGGAAGGTATAGTGCGCAATTACTGCAATTGCTGTCCGGAATTGGTGTTTTGTTTACATATGCAAGCTTTTTACGTTTTGCAACTTCATCGGCACTAACCCCTGTAAGATCATCACATGGATTTTTTTGTGCTGGCTGCGGAGTTTTTGGCTGTTGTTCTGAATCCCCTTCTTTAGCCATACCAATGACTGAAGTTCCGGCAATTAATATTCCCGTACCTAATGCTACTGAACCGGTAAGAATATACTTACCAATGAACCTTCTTCTTGAATATTTTTGCTTTCCCATCTTTCTAATTTTTACCGGTACAATACTATTTCTGAATATCTCTAATTTTTTCTAAGCAATTGAAATCCTTGCTTCACTTCTTCAGGAGAGCCAACATCTAATTGCGCTGCCAACTCTTTTGTAGACTCGTTTTTATTCAAGCCTGTCTTAAGCCCCTTTAAGGCTACTTGCTGCACATTTGCTGCAGACAATGCATCAACTGAAAGCGTATTCAAATACGCTGAAAACTGCTCCTTATTGTATCTGGCTCCAATAATATTTGACAAATCCTGAATAAAACTAAGTTTCCAGCTTTCTTCTTTATTGAAGAAGACATTATCCTGTACTAGTGAATTTAAAATTTCAACTGAAGAACCGGCCTCTGAGCTTATAACTGCACTTCTGAACCAATCATTCTGTCCGTATTTTCTAATCACTTCAGCTAAAGCCGCCACTACCTTTTTCCCTTTAAATTCTCCCAGACTAAGTGTAGCCTGCAAAGCAACACGCTTAGAAGGGTCATTTATCATTGGAATTAACTGTTTAGCCGTCTTAGGATATCTTTCTGCAAGTATGATGCCATTTTCCCGAACTCCAGCCTCAGAATCAAGTAATGATTTTTTAACAATCTTTTCAGTAAGAGCATTCAAACCTTCAAGTACATAAAGTGCATGTAGTCTTGTTCTTGCATCCGGGCTGTTTGAAAACAAGGTAATGACAGCAGGAACAACCGATTTATCCTGACGTTCAAGAAGCAAACGCTGTGCATTACTGCGATACCAGCCGTTTTTGTGCGACAAAAAATCTACCAATTGAAGTCCGGTTGCATTCTTCAGGTCTACTTTTACTCCCTGATAGGTGCCGTTTTCAGGCAAAAGTCGATAAATCCGGCCCATTTCACTGCCAGCCATGAAATCCATTTCAGCTTTAAGATCATCAGGAATTGAAACCGGAGTTTCGATGTGTTGTCTGTAATAATCCAGAATATATAAATATCCGTCAGGCCCAACAGAGAAGGTTACCGGGCGGAACCAGGTATCAGTTGAGTAGATAAATTCTCTGTTTTTTTCTGATTCAGCACGTTTTGCAACCAACACCGGACTTGTTTCACTTGGGCTTAAAATATCCCTGTGAATCAGACTTCCTGAAACGTCGGTTGTGAAAATATTGCCATAAAATTCCTGTGGCAGTGCATCACCATTGTAAATAGTGCCTCCTGATGCACCTGTAAAGTGATCTTCAGCCCATTCTATGCGATTGAGGTTTGCCTCTTTGAACATCCTGTTTCTACGTGCACTTCTTTCAGATCTCCAATAAGCAGGTGGAATTTCCTGAAACATGATTTCTTCATGATCCGTAATAGTTACATTGAATTTACTGCTTGGCATGAATGAATGCCTGTGAGTATATCTCCAGGGAATAACTGCCTGCTGTAAATGAATTGAATTTTCCGTAAAGAAACGATGCCCCCAGTCGTCAATTGTTTGTCCAAACTGTCCCGGACCAGTCTCCAGTTCAAAAACATCACGATCCATTCTAAAACGAAAATCTGCTCCCCTCACCTCTACAGGTGTAGCATCAGGAGATTTACTATGAATTACTTTACCACTCTGACCACGATTATTTGCGTAAATCCAATTATCAATTCCCAATTTCAGACTGGTTACCTGAGCCTCAGAATTATTTTGAAAAAATCCTGAGAACAAAATTTCCCTGACATCTGATTTCCCATCACCATTGGTATCTTTCAGGTAAAGTATATTGGGAGCAGCAGTCACGATAAGTCCGCCTTTCCATGGCAGCATACTGGTTGCTTCAGTTACATTTTCGGCAAAAATGATCGACTGATCGATTTTGCCATCATCATCTGTATCTTTCAATATCCGGATACGACCATGGCCTTTTCCGGGTTCAACCTCATAGGGATAATCAGGCATTTCAATCACATAGGCATTTCCCTGATCGTCAAATTCGAGAGATACGGGGTCAAAAACATGTGGTTCTGATGCAAATAGAGAAACTTTATAGCCCTTGGCAACATTAAGTTTCTTCATTGACTCTTCCGGACTTAATGGCCCGGGGTAGCGCTGAGCCACACTGTTTTCTGCTAATAAAATAAATGGTAGTAAAAATATGGCAGAACGGCCATTGAAATAAGTTTTCATTCCCTGCTTGATTATGTTACAAGAGTACGTATTTATTAAAAAAAATATATCCTGGTACCGATAAATTTACATTACGGTAACGTACCCGAAAATTAGATATAAAATCTCAGTATCCAAATTTATATTTTAGCTAATTTCGAATATTGAGGCCCTTCCTCTCAACCTTGCCTCCATACATTGCCCTATCGTGTAACCACAAATTTTATCTCGTATTATCATGCATCCAACCGACCCCGTAGGTCGCATGTGTCGCTTTGTTACATGCGGCCACCTTCGGGTCGGCTGATCTGTTATGCTACCTTAAGCGCAGTCCCCTGAATTGATGATTGTCCTTTCTGTTTGGAATTTTTCTATTGACCCTGAAGGGGTCAAATGTTTATAGCAAGGGTTAACACAGATATCCCGACCCTGAAGGGGTCGTATGTGATAGTTTGTAATTAACCCCTTCGTTCAATTATCCAACCGTTAACTATTTTCAGGCTACCGGATACTCATTAATAATTCATCTTCATAAATATACTGCAACTTTGTAACAGGTTTATTTATGACAATGCCAGGAACATTTTCTCAAATCTATATTCAAACAGTTTTTGCTGTCAGAAACAGGGAATGTTTGATTCGTTCCTCCTGGGAAGAGGAATTATTTAAATACATTACCGGTATTATTCAAAATAAGGGGCAAAAGATGCTTCAAATTAATGGCATGGCCGATCATATTCATTTTCTGATCGGCATGAAACCTTCATGTTGTCTATCTGATCTTGTTCGGGAAGTAAAAAAGTCATCTACGGATTTTGTAAGTGAAAAGAGTTTTATCAAATCAAAATTTCAATGGCAGGAAGGGTTTGGAGCGTTCTCCTATAGTCATTCATCATTAAATAGTGTAATAGGTTACATTCAACTACAAAAAGAACACCATCGGAATATAACTTTTAAGGAGGAGTACATTTCATTGCTAAATAGCTTTGGTATTGAATTTAAGGATGATTATTTGTTCCAATGGATTGAATAAGTGAATGGTTTGGCTACCACATACGACCCCTTCAGGGTCGGGATTACCGCATTCACGTTGTCTATAAACATTTGACCCCTTCAGGGTCAGTGAAAGAATTCCAACCAAGAAGAACAATCAACAATTCAACAATCGTATTTAAGGTGGCATTACAGATCAGCCGACCCCGTAGGTGGTCGTATGTTTATAGAAATACCAAAAAATATAGTTTCCCGACCCCGAAGGGGTCGTATGTGGAATTTCAATACATACGTCCGCCTAGGGCGAGTGGGATTCCGTGCTATTCAAATGCTATAAACATTTGACCCTTTCCGGGTCATTGCAATACAATTTAAAACAGGAGATAGCAAATAAATGTGGGTACACAGTAGCTCCATTGCCGGGGGGGCGAATTCGTTATTCACCAGTTTTTAATGTTTTTAAGGGTGTTTATGCTTTCGCCGCTGAAGGACGGCTCTGGTTTGAAGGCCAAAAGGAATCCCGCATTTGCGGGATTCAATCCCTAGGTGCCTTTGTCCTTCCGCCGCAAAGGCGGACCAATTTTGTTAAAAAGCATTGAATTTTATTTTTACCGGACACTGGTGGTTTCCAATTGACTACAAAAATTAGTTGCCGGATTTACTAAAAACGGTATAACGCACGGGTTCTGAATATTCATTATGAGGAAAGGTATAAAAATGAGTTTTTCCATCAGTATCAATTGAAAAACCGGGATCATTCTGCAATTGAACTACATTTCGAGATAAATTTTCAGCGGAGAAATACAAGCTTGATCCATCCGGAAAATCTAAACGAACATGGGAGATCTCTGGATGATCAGAATCCAGTTCCAAATTCCACTTTCCGGATAGGTTTTGTATACCTTTTAATAATCCGGACTTTGCACCTCCTTTTTTATATTTCCATCCTGCACTTGAAACCAGACTGATTTCATCCTCTTTAATGCTAATCCGGTCTTGAATATTTTTACCATTTAATTCATAATCAATCAGATAGGTATCCCCATCAGCACGAACTGATTTTATCCATGGCTCGCTTTGAAAGGGTTCATGAAAGGCTACGAAACTTGATTTCTTACCGGTATGTCTTTGCATAATTCCAAGACGCATATAATCATCGAGTTTGTTATCATCTTCAGCAGCAAGCCTGACCGATGGTGCACGAAAACTAAAGATCTCGGTATCTTTTTGTGGTAAATGATGGGTACGCAGCCCCGAATTTTGATAATGCCATGTCGAGGTCCATGGTTTAGAAGATGTACCTGCCTTTATATCTTTCATATAAGAATAGGCATGGATTTTCTTTCCTATTATGTCAGAATCATACTGGTTCATTGGTTTTGCAGTTCCCCCCCATTCAGGTACCAAACTATTAACCGTCCGATCCATTGATATACTGGTCTCCAGTTTTCCTTCTTCCTCACACATACCATGCAAAAACCAGTCATGTGTTTCCCCTCCTTCAACATCAAAACGGTCAATCACGTAATCTCTTCCTTCATCGGCATGGACAAATATCAATCTTCTCCTGTATTCAGCTGCCGTAGAATAAGCCGGGGATGCATCAAGATCAACAACCTTAACATGAGGATTTTGATCATCATAATACATTAAGCGGCCGGTTACCGGTTTTGCTACTGTTCCATTATCTTGTGCTTTCTGATCTATTACGACGGTATTGTGTGATGCTGTATGTAATGTCCATCCACGATATTTGGAATGTGTATAACCAATATCCGAGAGCAACTCAGCACCATTAGCAAATAATATAATCGATGCATTATCATAGTGTGAATGACCGTAATTACCGCTCCAGTTTACATTGAGCATCGTTTGAGCTTTACCTGTACCGGCAGCCAAAGCAGCGTTACCAAGCGATGGCCATAAACGCGAAACAGAAAAATTACTGGTTTTAACTGGCTTGGCTCTGTTTGCCCAGGTATCATTGAGAGGCAGTTTATGACCATTGGGGAATACAGCCTGCTGGCTTACATTTAAAGCATTGTTATAAAAAGGCATTGAATTGCCCAGATCCAGGTTTTCAAAACGTTCACCCTTCCAGTCGGCAGGATCTGTATAACCCTTCGCTGCCTTTGCTACACTCTCCAGGCCTCCAATAGTCTGATCATGATAAGAAACAGTACCTTCTTTCCACCAGCCATCCGCAAAAAAGCCGAGTTTTAAAAATTCATTGAAACGATTTACTCCATCGTGCACCATATCGGGCCTGTTCAGTATTCGCCCAACGCGAACCATATCCCTGTACATTCCGGGAGACATATTGGTATAAGTTTCTGGATTTGCAGCTGTAAATTCATAACCTGAAACTAAAAGATCTTTTACAATTCTTTGGTCTGTGTCCTTACCTAAGAGTGTATCCATTCTGCTCCAGTTATAAGAACCTTTCTGTAAATTCTGATAAGCTATTGCTATTTGCACCGGAATATCCCCATAAGCCCACCAATTCCATTTGGCCCCACGATAGGGAACCAAACCTTCATAAGGCCATTTTTGATTTGCAGGAAAGAACTTTTTTGGAGCACTTGGATAATCATAGCGTATCGTGTAATCCGGGAAAAGTTGTGCAAATCGGCCTGCAATCAATGCTGCCCTGTCGCCATAAGCAGAGTCTTTCTTCTCAGACCACAACTGAGACAATTCGACAGCCATTTGCTGAATCCATTTCCAACGTTCAAACCAGGCATGTGCCTCATAATAATACTGCGTTCCCTGATCATTTTGATGATAACGATAAACCTGTTTTGCACCACTAGGAGCTATAACTATTCTTTCTCCATTATTTGGATATTTATCATTTGGGAATGTCATATTGCAGAATTTACATTTCACGTGGTCGCCCATTCCCGGCTCCCAATTTAATATTCCCATCTCCTGGGCGCCGCCCTTACAATTCGGACACCCAATAAAGAAAATTCCGGATCCGGTTGGTACCAAATTCTTCACATCATTAAGAGACATGTTCATCAAAAATTTCACTGATGCAGTATGAGTCTCAATGTTCTCATTTTTCTGTTGTCCATTAACAAGTGTGGGCATAAGAAATGCCAGATATAGGAATGCTTTAAATAATCTGTTAATCATGATCTGCCATTTATGTGGTGACAAAGTAAGAATCGTGTACGTACCCGAATTTAACTATAATATTATAGATTTGGAAATTTGCTTAATAAAATTTGAATTAATTTTAAAGCTATGATAAAATCTCAAAAATAAATATACTCAAATAGGTGTTTAAACAAGGAATTTGATAAAAATAAAAATAATTGAAAACCATCCATTACTACACTTCGTAATTCAGCCCAAATGATAAAAAGACAAATGAAAAAAGTATTAATTTTAGCTGTTGCATTAGTAGCTTCTGTAATCAGCACGACAGGTTTTGCACAAGGAACCAAAATGGTAGGTGGTGCTGAGATGTACCCAAGTAAAGACATTGTTG
>CAYHGN010000056.1:0-1349 GCA_964356005.1 uncultured Sphingobacterium sp. | reverse complement strand
TTGCAGGATACTTTCGTCAGAATCTGGAATTCCTTTTCCTCTTATGATTCTTCTAAGGGCCGGTTATTCACCTGGATGGTTAATGTGGCTCGAAATATCTCCATTGATAAAACCCGATCAAAAGATTTTCGTAACAGTTCAAAAACCGAAGATATAGAAAATAACGTATTATCATTAGAAATGCAGTCAAGTAATACTTTAAATCCTGAAACTATGGGATTAAAAGAACTTGTTGCTAAATTGAAGCCCGAACAGAAAATAGTTCTTGATTTGGTTTATTTCCGTGGTTTTACGCATGCAGAAGTCTCGGAGGAACTTGAAATTCCGTTAGGTACAGTCAAAACGAGACTAAGAAATGCAATTATCAGTTTAAGAAAGGTATTTAATTAAGTGGAAAACCTTAAATCATATATAGAAAGCGGTATCCTCGAACAATATGTTCTTGGCGATTTAAGCATTGAAGAGAGGCTTGAAGTAGAAAATAACGCTTTAAAATTCCCTGAAGTTAAAACTGAACTAATAGAAATTGAATCTGCACTTCTAAGTTATGCGATATCAAATAAGATAGAACCTAAAGAAGGATTGCGAAATAAGGTATTAAATTCTCTTACGCAAGCTGATGCTGAAGTTCGCCCAATATACGGTGCATCATCAAAACCGGGGCAATTTTATAAATATGCTTTTGCTGCATCTCTTGCACTCCTTTTAATCAGTTCGGTATTACTGATGAATCTAAATAACAAACTTAATGATTCGTACTCTCAAATTGCAGTCCTTCAATCTGGGAATCAACGTTTTTCAAATCAGGTCAATTATTTTGATGAAGAGTTAAGAGATACCCGAAACGCCTTGCATTTTTATCAAAATCAAGCTGCCTACAAGCTTGTGACACTTAAGGGCTCAGACAAAGCTCCTGCAGCGAGTATGCTGGTTGCATTCAATCCGGAAGAAGAAGAAGTTATGATTGATCTTTCTTCCATAAAGATGCCTTCCAATGATAAGGAACATCAGTATCAATTATGGGCAATGGTAGATGGTAAGCCGGTAGATCTTGGAGTCTTTGACTCGGAAGTAGACAGTACCGGAATGAAGAAAATGAAGTCTGTCAAAAATGCACAAGCATTCGCAGTCACCCTCGAACTGCGCGGTGGAAGTACCAATCCTAATATGGATCAAATGATGGCTATCGGAAGTATCTGATAATCTTACCCCATTTACAATAAACCATTTTTTAAATTTTCATGAAACATTGAATGTATTAAAAAAAATACTGTTCTATGTTTCAATTAATCCCATAAAAAAAGGGCCGAATAACTAGTATTCGACCCTACATCTACCTATGAAAAACA
>CAYHGN010000055.1:0-21916 GCA_964356005.1 uncultured Sphingobacterium sp. | reverse complement strand
TCACCGGTTGGTCTGGAGATTGATGATGCCAAAAATCTTTTGTACGTAGTCACCAAGGAGAATAATTCCCTGTTTATTTTTGACCTGCTGACCAATAAAATCATTCATCAGCAAAGTATCGGAAGTGAAGGATATACCTGTGTTTTATCACCCGATAAGAAAACACTTTATATCTCTTTATGGGGAGGTAAGAAAGTAGCGTTTTTTGATACGAATCTCAGGAAAATTACTGCCTCGGTTGATGTTTCATACAACCCGAATGAATTAATTTTGAACAAAGCCGGAAATACACTTTATGTTGCTAATTCTCAGGATAATAGTGTTTCAGTTATTGATGTTCAGGCCCGAAAAGTTGTAGAAATCCTGAATGCTGCTTTATTTCCGAATTCCCTGACCGGATCAACAACAAATGGCCTTGCTTTGTCTAAAGACGAACGAAGTTTATACATCGCTAATGCTGATAATAATTGCCTGGCGGTTTTCAATGTTAGTCAAAAGGGCAAAAGTGTTTCTAAAGGTTTTATCCCTGTCGGATGGTATCCTACGAATGTGAGAGTAATCGGGAGTAAAATATTTGTCAGTAATGGAAAAGGATTTTCTTCATACGCAAATCCTCTGGGTCCGCAACCTGTCAGGCTGGATGTTAAGTCCGAATCGCATAAAGGGGAACTTCCACAGGCAAACAATAGATTGCAATATATTGGTAGTCTGATGAAAGGAACAATGAGTGTGATCGATGAGCCTTCTGCTGTAGATCTTGAAGTATATTCCAAAAATGTTTTCATGAATACGCCATATAATAAGGATAAAGAATTGATTGCAGAAGGTGAAGCAGGTAATCCAATTCCTAAAAAGGTGGGCGATGCTTCTCCAATTAAATATGTTTTTTATATCATTAAAGAAAACCGGACTTACGATCAGGTATTTGGGGATATAAAAGAAGGAAACGGAGATTCTACTTTGACTCTTTTCGGAGAAAAATATACACCCAATCAGCATAAACTTGCCAGAGAATATGTGTTACTCGATAATTTTTATGTCGATGCAGAGGTTAGTGCCGATGGCCATAACTGGTCATTGGGGGCCTATGCAACAGATTTTCTGGAAAAGACCTGGCCAACTTCCTATGGTCGCAGAGGAGGTCAAAATGATGGCTTAGGTCGCCGCACAGTCGCAAATAACAAAGATGGGTTTATTTGGGATATGGCTAAAAAACACGGAGTTTCCTTTAGAACTTATGGTGTTTTTGCGGATAAGGATAAAGGGAATATTCCTGTTTTGGATGAAGCACATGTTGCCTCTTCATTTACGGGTTATTACGATCAGAATGTAAAAGACGTTGAGCGTTTTGAACAATGGAAAGCTGATTTTGATATTTTGTTATCGAAAAATGCAGTTCCAGCTTTAAGTACGATCCGACTGGGAGCAGACCATACTCAGGGTCTGGGCATAGGCAAACCTACTCCATATGCCTGCGTTGCAGATAATGATCTGGCGGTTGGTAAATTGATAGAGCATATAAGCAATAGTTCGATATGGGCACAATCGGCAATATTTGTTCTCGAAGATGATGCTCAAAATGGTCCTGATCATGTTGATGCACATCGCTCAATTGCAATGGTTGTGAGTCCATATACCAAAAGGAATTATCTGGATCAAACGATGTACTCCACTTCAGGGATGTTGCGTACTATAGAACTGATTTTGGGTTTGCCTCCAATGAGTCAGTATGATGCTGCGGCCATGCCGATGTTCAGAAGTTTCACCAGTAAGCCTGATTTCACTAAATTTAAAGCTGTTCCAAATAGGGTTAGTCTGGATGAAACAAATAAGATTGCCTCAAAATGGTCTAAAATATCCGATGGCTTTGATTTTGCCGAAGTTGATAAGAATGACGACCGCTTATTTAATGAGGTGCTTTGGAAAGGATTAAGAGGGGATGATTTCGAGATGCCTGCACCGAGAAGAAGCGCATTTTTGAGACTGGAGGAAAAAGTTAAGAATGATTAATTCCCCGGTATTTTAAACATTAGTTTCTCTAATACTCCCTATGGTCGGCCCTATGGTTGGTGTTCTCACCATACCATACCATACCATCGATTCCATCTTATCAGTGTTGTCCCCGTACCATCTGGACTGGTTCCCTATGGTCGGTCCTATGGTCAGTGTTCTCACCATACCATACCATCGATTCCCTCTTGTCAGTGTTGTCCCCGTACCATCTGGACTGGTTGGTGATAACACCAACCAGAGGGAAATCCGCTTAATTTTGGTACATTTAATAATCTTATTTCAGCCACATGAAATTATTAAAGTACATTTTCCTGTTAATTATCTTATTAACTGTCGGTCTATTGATGTCTCAGCTATCAGATTTATGAAAAGGGTCAGTTTATGACTAAGTTCAGTGTCAGAAAAGAACTTAGAGGAACCGAGAATATTGTTCAGATTGAGGTGCTGAATGCAAATATAATAAATTATCTAATCTATAGAAATCAGAAATAATGAAGAATTTCAAAATCATGTTAATTGCTCTTTTTGCACTCAGTATTTTTTCAGTAAATGCACAACCTAAACCAAAGGCAGAAAGACCCTACACTATCTTTGAAAGAGGTCAGCATATGACCAGATTGAACATTATAAAAGATACGAGGGGAAAAGAGAATACAATACAAATCGAGGCCCTAAATGTAAGTGGTGGGACGCTGCGTGTGCAAGGTCCTGAAATGTTGGGTGCAGATATCACGGATGTACTGGCTACTATTGGTAATTATAACAAAATACAGGAAATATCTAAATCCGGAAGAGGTGAAACAATTCAGCTTCAGCAGGTTGTATTCCCCTTAAGGGTTCGTATCACTATTTCAAATCAAGTTCTTGAAGTTTTGATAAGAGAGGAAGGTTTCTGGAAAATTTCGGTTGGGATGAATCAGTAATCTGGAATTTTTTATAATCATCAAATTGCATATATCAGCCTTTAGAATTAATATTGCAGGATATGGAAAATGTACTGCAGAAAGAACAGCTTTTTAAGAAAGTACAAGAGGATTTAGAGGTTCAGGGTTTTGAAATTGTACAAATGGATTTGCAGAGGCCCTGGGGTGGCTTCTTCGTCATTAATGAGGATCAGGCTCAAAAATTTTCTGATACTTACTTTAGTGGAATTGCTGTCGACCAGCTTATGATCTCCGGAAAACTCAGTCCGAAGGTTTTAATTGTTGCCCCTAATACCCGTCTTTCATGGCAGTATCATCACCGAAGGGCAGAGATTTGGCAGGTAATTACCGGGACTGTGGGGGTTATTTCGAGCTTAACAGATCAGGAGACTGAACTTAATAAATATAATCCTAATGATCAGATCGTGCTAAAACAGGGAGAGCGTCACAGGCTTGTCGGACTTGAAGACTGGGGGGTAATTGCGGAGATCTGGCAACATACTGATGCATCACACCCTTCTGATGAGTCTGATATCGTCAGAGTTCAGGATGATTTTGGACGATAATGCCTATGTTTTCGTGACATTCTTGGTATAATTAAACCTATAAATTTGTTTATTTTCGCAGGCTTTCAAACCAAAGCCTTTTTTGATTTATGATAATTCTGATTTTCTTTCTTTGCCATTGGTTTTTGTCCCTGTTTTTTCAAACATTTTTCCTGCATCGCTATTCTTCTCATAAAATGTTCAAAATGAACCCTTTCTGGGAGAAATTTTTCTATTTATCTACTTTTTTGGCTCAGGGTTCTTCATTCCTGAATCCGCGTGCTTATGCCATCATGCATCGTATGCACCATGCCTATAGTGATACTGAAAAGGATCCTCATTCTCCGCATTTCTTTAAAGATGTGATTGGTATGATGGTTCAGACTAAAAATATTTATCTGGATTTCATCAGGTTTAAGATTGAACCTGAACCGGCTTTCCGCGATAATTATCCAACCTGGCCATTAATCGATAAGATTGGTGATCTTTGGATAACCCGTCTGACTTTTATTATGCTCTACGTAGCCTTCTATGTCTACTTTGCAGAATACTGGTGGATGTTTTTACTGCTTCCTATTCATTTTCTGATGGGGCCAATCCATGGTGCTGTCGTCAACTGGTGCGGTCATAAATATGGATACTCCAATTATGATAATGATGACCATAGCAAGAATTCGCTTCCATTAGACTTTTTAATGCTGGGCGAATTATTCCAGAATAATCACCACAAAAAACCGAACAATGTGAATTTTGCATTGAAATGGTACGAATTTGATCCATCCTATCCTATTATTAAGTTATTGCATCACCTGCACATTATCAGGTTAAGGAAGGTATAGATAAAAGAAATTAAATTTGATGTGGGTTCCTTAAAGGGAGCCCTTTTTTGTTTCATAGTTTTTGGTCTTGTAGGAATCATTAACAAGCGGAATAATGTTTTACTTCGACCCCGAAGTGGCAATGTCATTATGTTAAGAGTGGGAGGTTCCCGCTTTCGCGGGATCCGATAGCTATCGGATGACAAATCATGAGTAAGCTTAGGGGATACAGCCTTCGCTGGAATCGGTTCTGGTTGATACTAATTTAACAAACTACTCCGCTACACGATCATGCCTTGAAGTCATGATCATCTTGATCAAACGGTTTCGTATTACGATTCCAGCGAAGGCTGGAATCTCCTCAACTTTCAAAAACGCATGTCATTCCCGCGAAAGCGGGAACCTCCGCCTCCTAAAAAAAAATCTTCTACCCCAAAGAGATGTATTTGCTTTTAAAACATTAAGAGCACCTACCAGGGCAAATGAAAATTTTTAAATAGACTCTCGCAGAGACGCGAAAGATATGAGCTAAAAACGACTGATTTGATATAATTATGCCTCTGCGTCTTAGAATCTTTGCGAGAGCAAAATAAAAATGTATTCTAAAGCAGAAATGACGTGGTTTTGTATTTTCGTGCAGTATCGCCTTTACAAGTATTTATTTATTGCATGTTTTCGAGTATGAGGTCGTGGCATCCGCCACGATGACAATCAGTATTTAAATATTCAGGAGATTCCGGTTCGGAGACCGGAATAGGAAGGGACGAGACAAGCAGCAGTTTAATATTCCCTATGTTTAAATGTGGAAATCTAAGCAGGTACTATGCCAATCTAAATTTTAATTTTGTAATTGTACAGGTATTATTTACAGATAAGGATGGCTGAAATAGATTATAGTGATGATAGTATTCGATCGCTCGACTGGAAAGAACATATTCGCTTACGACCGGGGATGTACATCGGGAAATTGGGTGATGGTTCGGCTTACGATGATGGAATTTACGTTTTACTCAAGGAAATTCTTGATAACTCGATCGATGAGTTTGTAATGGGTTCCGGCCGGACAATCGAGGTTACTGTAAGTGATAAAAAGGTATCTATTCGTGATTATGGAAGGGGTATTCCTTTGGGAAAAGTGATCGATTGTGTGTCGAAGATCAATACCGGGGGTAAATATGACTCCAAAGCCTTTCAAAAGTCGGTTGGTTTGAACGGGGTAGGAACCAAGGCTGTAAATGCACTTTCATCCAGTTTTGCTGTTCAGTCTTATCGGGATGGGCGAACAAAAAAGGCTGAATTTGAGCAGGGGGTTCTGGTGAATGATTTACCTGAAACTGAAAGTACCCAGCGTAACGGAACTTCAGTTGTTTTTTATGCGGATGAAAGTATTTTCAGGAATTATCATTATATACCTGAATTTGTAGAAACCATGATCTGGAATTATGTTTTCCTTAATTCCGGGCTGACTATCAGTTTTAATGGCACCAAATTCTTCTCTGAAAGAGGTTTGTACGACCTGCTCACCAGAAATACGGAAGCAGAAACCCTTAGATATCCGATTATTCACCTCAAGGGAGATGATATAGAGGTGGCAATGACCCACGGGCAGCAATATGGCGAGGAGTATTATTCATTCGTTAACGGGCAGCATACCACACAGGGAGGAACACATCAGGCGGCATTCAGGGAGGCGCTTGTTAAAACCATCCGCGAATTTTATAAAAAGGAGTTCGATGCCTCGGATGTCAGGGCTTCTATTGTCTCTGCCATTTCAATCAGGGTTCAGGAACCTGTGTTTGAATCTCAAACTAAAACTAAGCTGGGATCGCAGAATATAGCTCCCGATGGTCCTTCGGTTCGTACATTCATCAATGATTTTATCAAGAAGGAACTGGACGATTATCTTCATAAACACCCTGCTGATGCGGATTCGCTGCTGAAAAGGATACTTCAGTCAGAGCGTGAGCGAAAAGATATTGCCGGCATCAAGAAACTGGCGAATGAGCGTGCAAAAAAGGCATCCTTACACAATAAGAAATTAAGGGATTGTAAAATCCACTTTGATGATAATCATGAGCGTAAACAGGATACAACCCTGTTTATAACTGAGGGGGACTCTGCGAGCGGTTCCATTACCAAATCGAGGGATGTTATGACCCAGGCGGTTTTTAGTCTGAAAGGAAAGCCCCTCAATTGCTTTGGTTTGACCAAAAAGGTTGTGTATGAAAACGAGGAATTTAATCTGCTCCAGCACGCACTTAACATTGAAGACGGATTAGATAATCTTCGTTATAATAATATTGTATTTGCAACCGATGCAGATGTTGATGGAATGCACATCAGATTGTTACTAATGACATTTTTCCTGCAATTCTTTCCGGATCTGGTTAAAGCCGGACACGTATCAATCCTTCAAACTCCACTTTTCAGGGTTAGAAATAAAAAGGAAACAATCTATTGTTACAGTGATGAAGAACGGCAGCGGGCAATCCATAAACTCGGGAATAAGCCTGAAATAACCAGGTTCAAGGGCTTGGGTGAGATATCTCCGGATGAGTTCGGATTGTTTATTGGCGCGGACATAAGACTTGATCCTGTAATTTTATCAAAAGAGCAGGGGATTAAGAGTCTTTTGGAATATTATATGGGTAAAAACACTCCCGACAGACAGCAGCACATCATTCAGAATCTTCGTGTTGAGGTTGATTTTATTGCAGAGGAACAGGAGGCAACTGCACTATTAGCCTAAAGAAGAGAAATATTGCGGCTTATCTTATGGCACTCTAATTGAAGAGCGGGATATGCAAGACTAATATTAGACTTGAACTTAATTTAAATCAGCAGCACCAAGTCAGGTGTTTATACAAGATATGATGAAGCAAAAGAACATTTCCATATCTTTTGAGGATTATTCTTCGATAGATGAATTAAGTAATTCCGATAAAAATCTTTGTCTGGAGGCTGTAAATGCGATGGCAAGTTCACATTCCCCTTATTCCTGTTTCAGGGTAGGGGTAGCTGTACAACTCGAAAGTGGGAGGGTAGTTTATGGCAGTAATCAGGAAAATGTAGCCTACCCATCCGGATTATGCGCTGAACGGGTTGCTCTGTTCACCATCGGCTCCACTTATCCGGATGACAGGATTATCAGTATGGCTATTACCGCCCAGACTGATCATTTTGAAATAATGGAGCCTGTTACTTCCTGCGGTGCCTGCCTTCAGGTTATGGCAGAATACGAAAAGAAACAGGCCAGCCCGATCAATGTTCTATTTTATTGCAGGAATGGTTCTATTATCCGAACCAAAGGAATAAAAAGTTTACTTCCTTTTGCTTTTGCAGAAACAAGACTTCAAAAATAATCGTAAATTGTAAATTAGTGCAGGTGTTTTATTTATGGCACCCGCCTTTGAATAGGATTATACAATTGATCATGATTGAATAATCCTTTTAATCCTAATTTCGATCAATGATGAAGAAATGTCTATTTCTGCTTATTGCAGTGTTATTTTTAGTTGCTAACAGTTTTGCCCAAATCAGATTATCGTCTATTAAGGTGGATGACTGGGTAAAAAAGAATTTTAGCGGACAAGGAATAGTAATCGGAAATATTAAATTTAAAGGTTATCCGCTATCTACCTTATCTTATACCAGTACTGGTAATATTTTGCAGGTACAAAAGGGATTAATCCTTTCAACAGGCAACTCCTTTAATGTTGCTGGATATAATAATTCACATAATCAAAGTTCAACTTTCGGAGATATTCTATCTCCTCAAAATGATCCGGATCTATCGGCAATCGTTAGTGGTAAATTATTTGACATCTGCAGCATTGAATTCGATTTTGTGCCTTTGGATAACAGCATACAGTTTAATTATCAGTTTGGCTCTGATGAATATCCTGAGTATGTTGATTCACCCTATAATGATGTTTTTGCCTTTATTGTTTCTGATGAAAGCAGTACTAAAAATATCGCTTTGATACCCGGAGGCAGAGTACCTGTCAGTATTAATACAGTAAACTTTAAACTAAATCAGGAACATTTTATTGATAATAACTTATACAAGCAGATTGTAATCAAAAGGCAGGAGCCATTAAAATCAACTTATAGGGGAACATTGCCGGGCAGAGTATTAAGAGGCATTGGTTCAATCTTTACCATGAGCGGCCCTGTTCCCGGTGATCAGATAGTCATTCAGGCAGACCCCGAATTATTGAAGACTCTTGATCCTAACCTTTACCGTAATCTGCGTTACGATGGGATCACTAAAAAGCTTGTTGCTCATAGCTATGTTACTCCTTACAAAAAGTATCATCTTAAAATAGTGATTGCTGATGTTGCCGATAATATTTATGATTCAGGAGTTTTTATAGAAGACCGTAGTCTGACTTCGAAAAAAGATTTTCAGCAGCCAGGATTTGTTGATTACCCGGATCTGAGCAAGGTGATTGATCCCAACCTGATCTTACAGGGAAAAACGCTTGAAGAGATCCTTCCTGCGGAATACAAAAAGGAAATTCCCAAACCTGCAGAGCAACTTGTTGCTACAATACAACAGGCACCAATACCTGCTTCTCAACCTGCTGCTGCTATTGTTCCCACTACTCAGCCTAAACAGGCTCCAATACCAGCCCCCAAGCCAGTAGATGTAGCATCTCCTGCTCAGAAGAAAGTGAAGCTAACAGAGCCTGAATTTGAAATGCCAAATGTGGTTATCCTTTTTGATTTTGATAAATCGGACATTACCGTGGATGAAATGAGCAAGCTCCGGACTGCCATCAATAGGTATAAACAAGTAAGAAGCCATTATTCAATTAATATCTCCGGCCATACTGATAATTACGGAAGTCTGGAATACAATTATGCACTTTCAGATCGTAGAAATAAAGCTATTATTGATGCTGTTGGTGAAATGCTTGGAGAGAAAATCAGAATTCCTGCCTTAAGCAAGTCGTACACTCTTCCGGTTGCTGATAACAGCACCGATAGTGGTCGTCAGGCAAACCGTCGTGTAGAACTGGTCTTCATTAAAAAGAAATGATTATTCCGATTGCCTGTTGAAGAATTTATTCTTCTTTTTCATCGAATAATTTAGCTGAAATCCAATTCCGAAGGATTTCAATTCTGTTTCACCCTGCCCGATTCCGGTCAATGGTAATTTTGCATAGGGTTGGATGACTATGCTGCTTTGCTTGCCCAGAGGTTTTTCAACGCCCACAGATAAATTGATAACACTCAAAATGTGCTGATTTTCATTTTTGATTGTGTATGTTCTCCCTGAAGATGGGTAATTTGGAGTAGGATTATAAATGAAATTATACTTCTCGGAGAGCATAATATAGGAGGATAATCCGGCAGATGCGACAATACCTGTATTTTTAGTTTTAGTCATCAAAACACTCAGGTTAAGTGGAATATCGATTACATTACAAAATGCATCGATCTGCTTTGAGTATGACGCCCAGGTTGCGAATGGCTTTTCTGTGGTCAAATAGGAATTTTTATCAGAAGTATATTTCTTTTGTGAATAGTAGATACCTGTACCGGCTGATATACCTTTAGAAATTCTATAGCTTATTCCCAAACCGCCACTAAGCCCGGTTTTGCTGTTTCCTATACCGTTAACTGAATTCAAATCAGTGGTAAAAGCCATGCTCAAAGCGAGTCTGCCTCGTTGATTTTCATTGCTGCTTTCCAATTTTCTGGAATTGCTGTCTAAATCCGGTTTTTTTTCGGATTTTAATAAAAATGTATTAATTGAGATAAAATTGTTGGTTGGCAGAGAATTTAAACTTTTGAGCCCCTGAAAAAGTACCTTATTTAAGGGTAGGGATAGGTTTCTACCATCTGAATTAATGCTGCTAAACAAGGCTGATTCTATAAAATTACTCCTTTGTTTTCTGTTTTCCTGTTTCACGAAAGCCTGGTTCAGTCCGGAAGTTATTGTTTGATTAGGGTTAGCCGGATCATTAAGGGAAGCAGGTGGGAATGCATTTTCTTTTTCTGTATTTGGATTTTTGTTCTCAGTTTGGTTTTCAACCTTACTTTTTTCACTTTTTCCACCATCAGCCAAACGGATTTCAGGTTCAGTTGAAAGCCATACTGACAGGAAAATAAGTAAACCTGCAGCTATTCCAGCAGGCCAGTAAAACCAGCCAATGACAGGCCGCTTATTGGGCTTGCCTTTCAGAAGACGCTCCATTTCATTCCAGTCTTTCTCAGCAGGAGAAAGCTCCGGAGCTGTTTTAAGAGCCTGCCTGAAAAATTTGTCTGTCTTGTTTGGGCTCAAATTGCTCATTTAAATTTATTGCTGTACTCTTTAATGTATTTGATTCTGTTGTATTTATTTCTGTTTTATTATCATTTTCTTCAAGCATTGTCCGAAGTTTTTGCCTTGCCTTAAATAAATTCGATTTTGATGTTCCTACCGCAATGCCCAAGTGTTCAGATATTTCTTCATGCGTATAACCATCAATCGCGAACAAGTTGAACACTGTCCGGTAACCCGGCGGTAAGCTTTGTACGAGTTTAACCAAGTCATCATAGTTAAGTTTACTTTGGATGTCACTTTCTTTACCCTGAATTTCCAGCTCAGCAAGGTCGCTGGTTATGGGGTGCTTCAACTCAGAACGGTAATGGTCAATCGCCGTATTGGTCATTATACGGGAGAGCCACGGTAAAAATGGCTTCGATGGATCATACCGATCCAAACGTGTTAAAACTTTATAAAATCCATCATTCACTATTTGTACCGCTTCATCTCTGTCGCGGGCATATCTCAAACAAATACCCATAGCAAAGCCGTAAAAATTGTAATACAATTTTTTCTGACTTCCTGCTATACCGCGAATGCAATCTTCGCGAAGTTGTTGAGGTAATTGTTGAATCGAATTACTCAATTTAATAGCTATTTGAGATATACACGGTGAAAGGATTTAAATGGTTGCCTTTAGAAGTGAAATTAATTGTAAAAAATTGAATGTCAATGAAATAATTCTAATTAATTGGCGGATTGCTATTAGAACCATTTCCATAAGCGGTGATTATAGTATTCCTCAAACACTAGTGTCCTGTAAAAGTTTTTGTTCTTCGACCCTGAAGGGGTTGTATGTATTTAAAATCCACATACGACCCCTTCAGGGTCGGGATCTCCGTATTAATATTAATTCTATAAACATTTGACCCCTTCAGGGTCATTGGAAAAAATTCCAAACTGGATTCCAAAAATTAGGATTTGATAAACCCTAAAATCATGACAATGCTTCGGAATCAAGCTTATGGGTCATTGAGGAGAGGGCTTTTTTTTGAAAGTCGGCCAAAAACAATTCAAGGAGACACATAAAAACATATTTTATTAATAAGTTAATTTTATCCTGATACTAGTGATTCATCAATTATTAAATTTAACTAATAGCTGTTTAAAACTTAGCGCTTGCATTTTCATACTATAACTTATATTTACCACAATAGAATTTCATATTAAAGGATGAGTGAAGAAATAGAAAACACAGACAGCGAAAACAACAATACGGCGGGCGAAGAAAAAGCTTTACATAACGTAACATCGCTTTCCGGTTTATATGAAAATTGGTTTTTAGATTATGCATCCTATGTTATTCTGGATCGTGCCGTTCCTCATATTCATGATGGTTTAAAGCCTGTTCAGCGTCGTATTTTACATTCTCTTAAGGAGATGGACGACGGACGTTTCAATAAGGCTGCGAACGTAATTGGTAATACAATGAAGTATCATCCACATGGTGATGCTTCAATCGGTGATGCCATGGTTCAGATTGGTCAAAAGAATTTACTGATCGATACTCAGGGTAACTGGGGAGATCCTATAACAGGAGACTCTGCGGCTGCACCACGATATATCGAAGCACGGCTTTCTAAATTTGCAAATGAAGTAGTATTCAATCCCGACACCACTGAATGGCAAAGCAGTTATGATGGTCGTAACCGGGAACCGGTTACCCTTCCTGTAAAATTTCCACTATTGCTTGCTCAGGGTGCAGATGGGATTGCAGTTGGCCTTGCCACTAAGATTATGCCTCATAATTTTGTGGAACTGATCGACGCTTCAATTGAGGTTCTGAAAGGGAATCGTCCTGATCTTCTTCCTGATTTTCAGATGGGGGGTATGGCCGATTTCAGTAATTATAATGAAGGAATGCGGGGCGGCAGGATCAGGGTTAGGGCCAAAATTATTGAACGGGATAAGAAGACACTGGCTATAACTGAGATACCATATACTACAACTACCGGTGGACTGATCGACAGTGTAATCGCAGCCAATGATAAGGGCAAGATTAAGATCAAAAAGATCGAGGATAATACGGCCAAAGATGTAGAGATCATTATTCATCTTGCACCGGGTATTTCACCTGATGTAACCATTGATGCACTCTATGCATTCACAGATTGCGAGGTTTCAATCTCTCCCAATACCTGTATCATTAAGGGTGATAAGCCATACTTCATGAGTGTGAATGATATTCTGGTTGAGAGTACCCAACACACCAAAGGCCTTCTCAAACTTGAGCTTGAAATTAAGCTTGCCGAGTTGAAAGAAAAGATCTTCTTCAGCTCCTTGCTCAAAATATTTATTCAGGAAGGAATGTACAAGAATCCGGAATATGAAGGTTCCGGTAATTTTGAAGCTGTTGTCGAAGTTTTAAATAAATTGTTTAGTCCATTCTTCTCTCAATTATACCGGGAGATTCTTCCGGAAGATTATAAAAAGCTGATCGATAAACCGATGAGCAGTATTACCCGTTTTGACCTTAAGAAATCGGACGAGCAGTTATTGGCTTTGGAAAGTGATATTAAGGAGGTAAATAAGCATCTCAAACATCTCACCGATTATGCGATTGCCTGGTTTGAGAAGTTAAAAAGTAAATATGGTTCAGGGAGAGAGCGCAAGACAGAGATCAGGGCCTTCGACCGGGTTGAGGCTTCAAAAGTGGCCTTAGCCAATGTTAAATTATACATGAACCGGGAAGATGGCTTCATCGGAACTGGCTTGCGTAAGGATGAATTTGTTTGTGATTGCTCTGATCTGGATGAGGTGATTGTTTTCAAAGAGGATGGCAAATTCAATGTGTCAAAGGTCGCTGAAAAGACCTTTGCAGGAAAAGGAATAGTCCACGCTCAGGTGTTTAAGAAGAATGATGAGCGAACGGTCTATAACCTGATTTACAGGGATGGGGAAAGTGGTACGGCATACATAAAACGATTCTCGGTATTGGGTGTTACCCGCGATAAGGAATATGACCTGACCAAGGGTGGCAAGGGATCAAAAGTGTTGTATTTTACAGCAAACCCAAATGGAGAAGCTGAAATAATTAATGTTCAGCTTAAGCCTCATTCCAAACTTAAAAAGCTGCAATTCGACCTTGATTTTGCAGGTCATGTGATTAAAGGCAGAAGCTCCATGGGTAATATTGCAACAAAATATCCAGTGAAGAAAGTTGTGCTGAAGAGTAAGGGAATTTCTACCTTATCAGGGCGTAAGATATGGTATGATGAAATTTTGAAACGTCTGAATGTGGACGGGCGGGGCAAGTATCTTGGAGAATTTGATGGCGACGACAGAATTCTAACGCTGAATCCACAGGGTGTGTATGAACTCAGCAGTTTTGATTTGAGCAATCATTTTGACGATCGTTTGCTGCTGATTGAAAAATATAATCCTGAAAAGATATTTACGCTGATTTATCTGGAAGGCAAGTCCGGTGCGCATTATCTCAAACGATTTGTTTTTGAAAATGCCACTATCGGGAAGAAGACCAGCGTGATTAGCGAAGAATCAGGATCGAAACTGATTTTGTTCTCGGGCCACGTTAAACCTAAGATCAAACTGGAAGTATTGAAGGGTAAAACTAAAATAGCAGAGGAATCTGAGCTTGATCTGAGTGAGGCAATTGAAGTTAAGGGAATGAAGGCTATGGGCAACAGACTCAGCCCTCATGCAGTCAAAGAGATTCAACTTATCCCTTCTGCTATTGATGAAGAAGATAAAGAGATCCTTACTGCTGATTCCGAACCTGATGATAATGAAAGTGATGAGCCTGGCGTTCATACCGCCACTCCTGTTTCTTCGCAGGCGAGAGATATTGATGCGGAAGAAAAGCAGACTGAGGATACTGAAACAATAATTGAGGGGCCTTTGTCAGAAATTGAATCTTTGCCGGAAGCCGAAAGTGAGGAAGAGATTATTGAGGATGCTTCTGATGATTTTGTCGCTGATGATCAGGAGATAGTAGTAGAACCTGAAGAATCGTTGACAGAGGAAATAAAGCCGGCAAAGAAAATTGATTTTGAAATCACCAATCCTGAGGATCTGGATATTGATGATAAAGGGCAGTTGGGATTGTTCTGATCAGACTGACTCAAAAGCTATTTTTGGCAACAGAATTTATCTCTGAATTTAATTTTCTTATAAACTATAAAGCTCTTTTCCAAACCAATTTCAGATATCTACCAGGTTAATTGATACTTTCGCTTGTTGTTTGTGGTTTGAAACACGTTTGTGACAATTGTGATATTTGTTACCATCGGTAGATTTTAGGTGAGATACCTTTGTATAAAGTTTTAAACAATTTTATATGAAGAGCATAGCGATTGTCATTTTTGCCTGCCTTATTTCACTTTCGGCAGTGGTATTCAGCCAGGATACAATTTCACTTTCCAGGAATGATATCTGGTCGAAAGTATCTGAAAGGAACCTTCAATTGAAAATTCAGGATCAGGAATATAAGTCGGCTCAGGCTGATTTCAAGCAATCAAATTCACTGTTTTTGCCCGATGTTTCTATTTCGCATACAGGAACGTCAAGCACCAATCCTTTGATTGCTTTTGGTTCAAAATTAAATCAGGAAATTTTAACGGCATCGGATTTTAATCCGGCTTTATTGAACAACCCTGACGTGACGAGCAATTTCGCAACCAAATTTCAAATTCTGCAACCTCTGCTTAATCTGGATGGCGTATATGGAAGGCAGGCTGCAAAATCTAAAATGGAGGCTATTCATTTGCAGTCTGAACGTTCAAAGGAATATCTTGAATTGGAGTCGGTTAAGGCCTTCATGCAATTGCAATTAGCCTACAAAGCAGTTAATGTTCTCGAAAAAGCAGAATTGACGACCGGAGCCAATCTTAAATTAATAGAAAGCTACTTTAATCAGGGAATGCTTCAAATGACGGATGTACTTTCTGTAAAGGTACGTGTGAACGAGATTAAAAATCAGGTTCAACTGGCAAAAAGCAATACCCGGAATGCATCAGATTATTTGGCATTTCTAATGCAGGAGGATATGAACGGTAAAGTATATCGTCCTGTTGAAGAACTTGAAAATTCTATTTCACTAAGTGAAAGCGTTGGCGGTTTATCAGAAAGTCGTAAAGATATCATGGCTATGATGAAATCAACCGAAGCTTACCAAGCCTTGTTGAAATCCTCAAAAATGACCTTTTTGCCTAGGTTGAATGCTTTTGGAACATATGAAATGTATGATAATACAGTTTTTGGAGCCCGTGCCAAAGGTTATCTGCTGGGTCTGCAATTATCCTGGAATGTGTTTGATGGTTATAAGTCTATTGGGAAGAGGCAAAAAGCTTTAGCGGATTATCAAAAAGCTGAAGCTGAAACTAGTCAGTATAAGGCTCAAAGTCAATTGGAACTCAATAAAACCAGTCGTCAGCTGAACGATGCAGGCCTGAAAGTAAACCTGTCGAAGTTAGCGCTTGAGCAATCTCAGGAGGCTTATCGCATACGCAATAACCGATTTAAACAGGGCCTTGAAAAGACTATCGATCTGCTAGGTTCAGAGACTCAGATGTTTCAGAAAGAGCTTGAATATCTTCAGGCAGTATTTGAATATAATTTCACTCAACAATATTTAAACTTTTTAACTAAGTAATAAAATGAAAAAGATATTAATACCAGTAGTAATTATAGGAGCTCTCTCAATTTTAGCTTCCTGTGGCGAAAGTAAGAAAGAAACAATTATAGAAGTACCTGCGGTGGCGGTAAAGCTAGGAGGTTCTTCTTCTGTACAGAATACCGATTTTATCAATGCAAGTGGAAAGATTGAGGCGGAGCACAGTGCTAATATCAGTACCAGAATGATGGGTTATATTACCAAAATTCATGTGAAGGTTGGCCAGCAAGTCAAACAAGGGCAAATGCTTATCAGCATCAACAGCTCTGATCTGACAGCAAAAAGAGCACAGATAGACGCAGGGATTCTGCAGGCTACAACTGCCTATAACAGTGCCAGGAAGGATTACGACAGATTTGTGAATTTATTTAAGGATCAAAGTGCTTCCCAAAAGGAGTTGGATGATATTACTGCCCGATATGAGATGGCAAAAGCCGCACTGGATGGCGCAAAGCAAATGAAGAAGGAGGTGATGGCGCAGTTCTCCTATTCAAATCTTACGGCTCCTTTCAGTGGAGTAATTACCAATACTTTTATTAAAGAGGGTGATATGGCTAATCCGGGAATGCCTCTTCTGAGTATGGAGGGGGTATCCCGATTACAGGTAACTGCGATGGTCTCAGAAAATCAGATCTCAAGTATTACCAAAGGGATGCCTGCTAAGATTCTTATAAAATCAATTAATAAGGAGGTTAATGGTAAGGTTTCAGAGGTGAGTGTCTCGGCAAAAAATACCGGTGGACAGTATCTGGTGAAGGTTGATCTTGATAAAATTGATAAGTCTATTCTATCAGGTATGTTCGTTAATGTTCAGTTCCCTGTTAAAAATGAAGTTGTCTCTTCTGAATCTTCAGATAAGGTGTTGATTCCTGTAACTGCATTGGTAAAGCAGGGTCAACTTAAGGGAGTGTATACCATAGGAAATGCAAATACTGCAATACTAAGATGGGTTAAGACAGGTAAAATATTTGGCGATCAGGTTGAAGTTTTATCCGGATTATCTGCCTCTGAACAATATGTTGTCTCTGCAGAAGGCAAATTATATAACGGTGCGAAAGTTAGTGTCCAACAGTAAATTATAGTTTCAAAAATTTTTTATCCATTTAGCAGTAGAGAATAAAACTAAAATATCATGCAAGAAGGTATATCAGGGAAAATAGCTCATTTTTTCATAAACTCTAAACTTACAATTTTATTGATGTCGGTGCTGATGATTGTCGGTGTCTACAGTTCGTTTCTTATTCCAAGAGAGGAGGAGCCTCAAATCAATGTACCGATGGCTGATGTGATGGTCGGTTATCCTGGAGCAAGTCCCTCTGAGATCGAAAGCCGTGTGGTTAAACCACTGGAAAAGATTATTTCCAACATTAAGGGTGTTGAGCACGTTCACAGTATGGCAATGAATGGTCAGGCAATGATGATTGTGCAATTCTATGTGGGTGAAGATGTAGAGCGTTCGTATGTTAAACTTTATGATGAATTAAATAAGCATGAGGATTTATTTCCAGTAGGGGTTTATAAGCCAATCGTAAAGACCCGCTCTATAGATGATGTTCCAATGCTCGGACTGACATTATGGAGTGAGAAATATGATGAATTTCAGATGAGACAAATTGCTGAAGAAGTCACCTCTGAGATCGAAAAAATTAAAGATGTAGCAGCGACAAAAGAGATTGGAGGTCGCAAACGTGAAGTAAAAGTTGTTTTAGATAAAGATAAAATGGCTGAGAGCGGTGTTGATCCACTTGGAATCATGCAAATTATTCAGGCGAATAACGCCAGTTCTCAATCAGGGAGCTTCTCTAATAATGATCAGGAATTTTTGTTGTCTACCGGACAGTTTTTGACCAATTCTGAAGATGTAGAGAATCTTGTAATTGGAGTAAATAATAATATGCCTGTTTATCTGAAGCAGGTTGCATCAGTTCAAGACGGCCCATCAAGCCCAGGCAGCTATGTTTCTTTCGGATACGGAAAGTCCAATGAAAGCTATTCCAAATCTAATTCAGAATATCCTGCCGTGACAATTTCTATAGGTAAGGTTAAGGGTGCTGATGCAATGAAAATATCTGAAAAAATTCTGGAGAAGGTAGATCATTTGAAGCAAAATATCATTCCTGATGAAGTTCATGTTGAAGTGACTAGAAACTATGGTGAAACTGCATCCGATAAAGTAGGAGAACTCCTGCTCCACCTTGGTATTGCAATTGTTGCGGTAACTTTTCTGGTTATGCTTGCTATGGGATGGAGAGGTGGATTAGTTGTGTTTTTCTCAGTACCATTGACGTTTGCATTGACCTTGTTCAGTTATTATGTCCTTGATTACACGCTAAATCGTATAACATTATTTGCATTAGTATTTGTGGTAGGGATTGTTGTGGATGATAGTATCATCATCGCCGAGAATATGCACAGGCACTTTAAGATGAAACGTCTTCCGTTTAAACAAGCTGCCATTTTTGCAATAAACGAAGTTGGAAACCCAACTATTTTGGCAACATTTACTGTCATTGCGGCGATTTTGCCTATGGCCTTTGTTTCCGGAATGATGGGTCCATATATGAGTCCTATGCCAATTGGGGCATCTATAGCGATGATTTTATCTCTCTTTGTAGCCCTCACAATTACTCCATATCTGGGTTATCATTTATTGAAAGAGAAGGATGAGCAAAAGCATAAGGAAGTGCAGGGACTGGAAACCAGTTTGATTTACAGAGTTTACGATAAGATTGAGCGTCCCTTACTTGAAAGTTCTCCAAAGCGCCGCTGGATGCTGGGTATTACTTTCTTATTGTTGATTGGGTCGGTGATGATGTTCTTCACCAGATCAGTAGTAGTGAAGATGCTTCCATTTGATAATAAGAATGAGTTTCAGGTAGTGATTGATATGCCTGAAGGGACAACTTTGGAAAGAACCGCTGCGGTAACTAAAGAAATTGCACAGTATCTTTCTCAAAAACCTCAGGTTGTTGATTATCAGAATTATATTGGAACATCTGCCCCCATTACCTTCAATGGATTAGTTCGTCATTATGATCTTAGAGGTGGAAGCAATATGGCTGATATTCAGGTAAATCTGTTACATAAAGAGGAGAGAGACCAGCAAAGCCATGATATCGCGAAGGAAGTCCGTCCTGAGATTCAAAAGATAGCCAAAAAGTATGGTGCAAATGTAAAGATTATTGAAGTTCCACCTGGTCCCCCGGTATTATCTACACTTGTTGCCGAGATCTACGGTCCTGATTATCAGGAGCAAATTAAGGTTGCGAAGCAGGTAAAAACTATTCTGGAACAAACTTCAGATATTGTTGATATCGACTGGATGGTTGAAGATGCTCAAACTGAGTACCATCTGGAGGTTGATAAGGAAAAGGCTATGCTGAATGGAGTAGCATCCCAGCAGATAGTAGGTAATTTGACCTATTTGCTTAAAGAGTATCCGGTTTCTCATTTATATGATGAAAATTCAAATGATCAGGTTGGTATTGTATTATCTCTGGATGATTCGGATAAGTCTGGTTTACAGGATATTACCAGCCTTAAGGTGAAAGGCGCTCATGGGAATATGATTCCGGTAAGTGATTTGGTTAAGGTAGTGCGTGATACATTGAACAAAACTATTTATCGTAAGGATCAAAAGCGTGTGGTTTATGTAACAGCTGATATGGCAGGTGCTTTAGAAAGTCCGGTTTATGCTATTCTTGGTATGAATGAAAAGCTTCAGGAAATCAAATTGCCGAAGGGATATAAAGTGAATGAGTTATATATGGAACAGCCTGCTGATGAGAGCGATTTTACAGTAAAGTGGGATGGTGAATGGCAGGTTACGCTGGAGGTATTCCGTGATCTTGGCGCAGCATTTCTGGTGGTAATAATCATTATTTATATGCTGATTGTTGGCTGGTTTCAGAACTTTAAAACCCCAATGGTTATGATGATGGCAATTCCATTGTCGCTGATTGGTATTGTACTCGGACACTGGATATTGGGGGCCTTCTTTACTGCGACTTCTTTCATCGGAATGATTGCATTGGCAGGAGTTATGGTTCGTAACTCAGTATTGCTGATTGACTTTATTGAAATTCGTCTGAATGACGGGGTCCCATTAAAGCAGGCAATCATTGAAGCAGGTGCGGTGAGAACTACTCCAATCCTCTTAACAACAGGTGCTGTTGTGATTGGTGCATCTATCATTTTGTTTGATCCGATATTTCAGGGACTTGCAATTTCGCTCGTAGCGGGTGCAATTGTTTCAACCCTGTTAACACTGGTCGTGGTGCCTTTGATCTATTACATTACTGAGAGGAAAAAATGGGAAAGCAAATAATCCCTGAGGTCATTTAAAAACTATTAAATCTTAAGAGAAATGAAATTATTGGTAATTACTGCAATAAGAGAGTACAAAAAAGATATCCTGAAGATGCTCAGGGTAGCTGGAGTTAAAAACTTTTCTTACAGAGAAGTAACAGGATTTCAAGATAATTCAGGCGATGAGGTTGGACTAAACTGGTTTGCTTCTGAAATGAATGAAAATGAATCAATTTTGTTCTATGCCTTTGTAAATAAGGAAATAGTTGAACCATTTTTCAGTCTCGTGAACGTATACAATTCTCAACAGGGAAATGAGTCTCGTATTCACATTGCAGTTTTAAGTATTGAAAAGTCAAATAATTTATAATAAATGAAAAATCGCATAGTAAGAGCAACAGCTGGTATCTTTATTTTACTCAGCCTACTTTTAGCTGTTTATGTCAACATCAACTTTCTCTGGTTTACTGCTTTTGTGGGAGCCAATTTATTACAGTCTTCCATGACTAAATGGTGCCTTATGGATGATATTCTTGCTAAACTGGGTGTTAAAGAATAAGCTGATAAAAGTCTGACAGGGTTTAAAGGCTGACAGGGTTCCAAACCCTGTCAGCCTTAATATTATTTTAATTTTTCCCTGAATTCCCTGATAAATTTATGCAGCTTCGGCTGAATAACATGGACACAATAAGCTTTGTTGGCGTTATTGTTATAATAGTCCTGATGATAATCCTCGGCTGAATAGAATATTGAAACCGGTGTCACTTCGGTAACAATTGGCCGATCATATACCATGTCCTTTTCCAGTTGATCGATCATATTTTCAGCAGCAAGTTTCTGCTCCTGACTTTCGTAAAATACAACCGAGCGGTATTGATTGCCAACATCATTCCCCTGCATATTCAGAGTAGTAGGATCATGGGTTTTGAAGAATACTAGCAAAAGCTCCTCAAATGAGATCTCTTCGGGGTTATATTCAATGCTGATGATTTCTGCATGTCCGGTATCTCCCTTGCAGATATCCTCATAGCTGGGATTCAGTTTATGCCCTCCCATGTAGCCTGAAACTACTTTATTAACGCCTTTTAAATTCTGAAAGACGGCTTCTGTACACCAAAAGCATCCACCGCCAAAAATTGCCTGTTCCATTTAATAAATGTGAGAATTTATAGTGAGAGAATTATAATTGCCTTGTAAAGAATAAAAGAAGGTTTTACCATCTTTTATAGTTATTAACCTGAGTTCGATATAAGGAATGTTAATTAACACGGTTAAAATTGGTCAGATAAGGTTCTGGATCCACAATAATTTGATTTTGGAAAGCAATACCTGTGTGTTATAGGTTAGTTCAGCCCTTTCCT
>CAYHGN010000054.1:0-21980 GCA_964356005.1 uncultured Sphingobacterium sp. | reverse complement strand
CTTTGATTTCTGCCATACCTTCTCAATTCCTGCCTTGTAATAACTGATAAGTTTTGCCTTTTCATCAGCACCTGTCTTCTGAGCCAGTTCATAATGCCCCATATTCAGAAAAGGATACCACTGATAATGATTCGCGGTATCGGCCCCAAGCCAGGGTGTGATAGTTTCCTCCTTGCTGTATTTAAGCCCCTGTTCTAGGTATTTTTTTTCTCCGGTAAGCTGATAAATGGATGCCGCACCCAGTTCCATATCATCAACCCAATTTCCTTCAGCATAGATATAAGGTGATTTAACCGAAGCTGTTTGTGCGAGTCCGGGTTTAGCAAGACCAAATTCATATGCCGAAAGCGAACGGCTGCGAAATGTTCCAGCCAGAAACTGATCTTTTGAGGTATAAACCTGAGATGCCAGGGCAAATGCACTCGCAAACTTTCCTGCAGTTGAGGCCGCACCTGTAGCCTTGTTCTTAAATTTACCTAATCCCTGAGGTTCGCCGGTAATGAAATAAACAGGCCTCCCTGTACCTTTTCCAAAACCATAATCAACCGAATCAACATCCGGCATGCGGTATCCGGCGTGATCGCGGTCATCAGCGATCTGATTAAACATCCAGTCTTTACGAGGATGCATTTTCAGCAGCCAGTCAAGTCCCCATTTTGCCTCATCAAGTACATCCGGAGTCCCGTTCCTTCCATCAAGGCCATTTGTAAGATACTGATCGCCAAAGACTTCAGGAAAATCACGATAAGCAGCAAGAAGATTATAAGTAGCATTGGCAGAAGTAGTTGAATACTGAAGATAATCAGATGCATCATGCCAGCCACCTGTTACATCCACATAGGTATGTTCAGGCATCGGACCATAAACTGTATAACCATCGAGCGGATGACAAGTCTTTTTCAGATAAGGATTATATCCACATCGTTGTTGTCGCATGTAGCGTAAAGCGAAATCAGCGACACCTCTATACGTATCATTTCCAATCTTAAATTCCGGCGACCTGACAGAACCTGCCTGAAGATAATAACTACCCTTGGATCTAAACTCTGTAAAGTCAAGACGAAAAGATCTACTGAAAGGACCGTAAGCACCAAAGTCTTTACCGGTAGCTTTCCTCATAACCACTTTGGATGAAGCGGCATCAACCAGTTCAAAGTATTTAAACCGTTCTGAATCTTTCGAAACCAGCACGGCCACTTTTACAGCGGAACTCAAATAACCTATCTGATTGATCCTGATCCAGGATTTAGAATTTTCACCTGCATTTAAAGAGAGCGGAAGCCATGAAATCAAGGAGAATAACAAGGCTGATGAATATCTGGACATAGAAAATTGGATTATATGCTTTTTTTTGCAACTTTGTAAATCAAATATACAAATATTGCATTTTAACGCAAATAAATTTAATAATATAAGAAAATATTTTTCTGATATTATTATTCAGAAAAAAAAATATTACAGTGTTTTCAATTATTTTTTTGATAATATTTGCCAAAGACTAATCAAAAACAATGCTTCAGGAAGAAAGAAAAAATATCATTTTACAGCAAATAAACCTGCATAATAGGGTATTATCAAGCGACCTCTGCATTCTACTGAATGTCTCATTAGATACAGTTAGAAGAGATCTTACAGAGCTTGAGAATAATGGGAAACTTATTAAGGTTCATGGTGGTGCCATCTCAAAAACATTCAACCAACCCTTCCAGCAAGCTGCAGTATACGCGCAGGAAAAAAAGATAGAAATTGCAAAAAAAGCATTATCACTCATACAGAATGGTATGAGTATTCTTACCGGAGGGGGTACAATTATGCTGGAACTGGCAAGAATGATCCCAGAAGATCTTAAAGGAACATTTTTCACAGTGAGTCCGCTGGTAGCACTGGAAGTTGCCCAAAGATCGGGCATTGATGTAATCCTGCTGGCCGGACAGCTTGCACCTAATTCATATATCTGTACAGGTTCAAGCATCATCAGCCAGCTTTCTGAAATAGAGACAGATATTTGCTTTCTTGGGGCGAACAGTCTTTCTCCCGAAAAAGGGCTTAGTGACTATGACTGGGAAATTGTACAGGTTAAGAAAGCACTCATACGTTCTTCCAAAAAAGTAGCACTGATGAGTATCGCCGAAAAACTCGATACAGATCAGAAACTGCAAATCTGCAAACTGAGCGCGATCGATGTTTTGATCACTGAACTTGAACCGGATAATGAAAAGCTTCTTTCTTACTCAGAGAGAGTAAAACTCCTTTGATTGCCATAACCTGACAGTCGACTAATAATTTCGGCCTGATTCCCTGTGATCCGGCAAATACATTGCAGTAAAAAGCTGCAAAGCGATCGCCTTTACAATACTAAAATTTTAGCTTTAAAAGGCTTATCTTTATTCAAACCGATTTAAAAGGCATAAAATCTATCATTAAGTATATCAACATGGAATTAACCAAAGATCTTAGGCTCGCAGTTCTCATTGATGCTGACAATGTACCCTATGCGAATGTAAAACCCATGTTTCAGGAAATTGCCAAATACGGCACTCCAACATTTAAACGAATTTATGCCGACTGGACTAAACCAACCGTTTCGGGCTGGAAAAAGGTTTTACTGGAAAATGCAATAACGCCTATTCAGCAGTACAGCTATTCAACAGGCAAAAATGCCAGTGACAGTGCTATGATTATCGATGCGATGGATATTTTATATTCAGGAAAGGTAGATGGATTTTGTATCGTTTCAAGTGATAGTGATTTTACCAGGCTCGCAACCCGCCTCAGGGAAGCCGGTATGATGGTTATCGGAATCGGTGAGAAGAAAACCCTAATTCCTTTTATCACAGCATGTGATAAATTTATTTATATAGAAATCCTGAATACTGAAGAAAGCAGCTCAGAGGACCCAACATCCGATGAAACCCATTTAGCCAGAAAATCAAATAAAATCGTAAAGAAGAAAAATGCTCCACTGAATAATATCGATAAAGAGTTAATCAAGCTGATCAGCGACAGTATTTCTGATCTCGAGGATGAGAATGGCTGGGCTTACCTTGGCAACCTGGGGAATTTACTGCTGAAAAAGAAACCTGATTTTGACTCCAGAAATTATAACTATCCCAAACTACTTCCCCTGATCAAAAACTTGAATAAATTTGAATTTGATGAAAGGGTATCCGGTAAAGGAAATATCAAACATGTTTATATTAGGTTGAAAGGCACAAATTAAGATATTAGCAAATGAGTAAATTAGCAAATGAACAAATTGTAAAAAGCCCAACGAAAATTCAATTCTCAACTCTTCATTCTCAACTCTCAACTAATATTGATTTATTTTTCACCGACAATTTTACGACATTCACCGAGAAGAGTAGTAAACTCGCCTAATAAGTATTTTATACCAGAACATAAGATCATAGTTTTGAATCAAATATTATAGCCATGCAAAATTTTAACAGCTCAAATCAAAAATCAGGTAAAGCCTTAGTCGGCTTAGTTTTACTTGGACTAGGGTTCATACTATTACTGCGCACTTTAGACATTTTCTTTATACCATCATGGATTTTCAGCTGGCCTGTATTTCTGATATTGATTGGTGTGTTCATTGGTTCTCGTCAGGGATATGATCGTCCGTCTGCATTTATGCCTATTGCAATTGGTGCACTATTTCTGAGCAACAAGATAATACCTGGTATGGAACTGAGCAGATTTTTCTGGCCATTTCTGATCATTGGCCTTGGAACCTGGCTGGTATTTGGCCGAAAGAAGAGTTTTAAAGCTGAAGATTTTACAAGCTGGGATAAAAGAGTGGACCCAGAAGTCAATGATACAGATTTTACCGGTGAAGCTCAGGAAAGACCCGCTTCCGGACCATTAACTGAAGATAAAATTGAATCTGTTTCGATTTTTGGCGGAGTAAAGAAGAATATCGTGTCCAAAGATTTCAAGGGAGGAGAAATAGTAAATTTCTTCGGAGGCTGTGAGATCAATCTGATGCAGGCTGACATCAAAGGCAGGGTAAAAATTGAAGTTGTACAGGTTTTTGGTGGTACTAAAATCATTGTACCTGCAAACTGGACTATTCATTCTGAGATGGTCGCTATTTTCGGAGGTATTGAAGACAAACGCCCTCCACAACTGAATGCAATTCCGGACAAGATTCTGGTTATAGAAGGTACATCCATATTTGGAGGAATAGATATTAAGAGCTTTTAAACTAATCAGAAGGCTCTACTTTTAAAAACATCATCTATCAACCTATAAATTATACACCTATGAACTGGTATGTCGCTAAACTCATTTTTGAAATGAGTCATCAAAAAGCATTATTGATAAGCCAAAATCAAAAAGCAAGTGTCACAACGACAATCTAATACAAATCCAAATAACGGGGTTTTGTCAAGAAGCAAAATCTTACTGGTCATTGTCCAGTGTATTGTTGCCAGTATTTTGTCTCAGACAGCGATACTACTATGGTTTGGATTTAGTTTTCAGACCTCATTACTAGACAGTGCCATAAGTATTTTACTGCTTGCAATTGCGTGCTACCTGATTGGAAACAACCTGAAATATTACCGGCCTGAGAAAAACAGATACCTTCTCATGTTGATGTATTGCTCGATTCTTGCATCTCTCTGGCTGCTGGTTAATAATTGGGGTCTTGATAGTATCATTTTAAATGACCCCCATTATACTGAATTTTTATACAATTCATTACCAATCCGCTTCTTCATCGGTCTCTTAATTATCGGGCTCATGGCGATGGTAAGTGTAGTCTGGTACACTCAGGAAGATCAGAAAGAGACAGAAAAAAGAAAACTTGAAGCTGAAACTCTGGCCAGGGATGCTGAACTCTACAATCTGAGACAGCAATTACAACCACACTTTCTATTCAACAGTTTAAACTCAATTACCGCATTGATAGGCAGCAGGCCCGAAGAAGCCAGAAAAATGATCCATCAATTATCAGATTTTCTCCGGGGCACTCTTAAAAAGGAAGATCAGCAGCCAGTTTCACTTATTGACGAACTGGAACATTTACAATTATATCTGGATATAGAAAAAGTCCGGTTTGGGCATAGGCTATCTACTGAAATATCCTATAATGAAGTCTGTAAAACAAAATTACTTCCACCAATGCTACTTCAGCCTATTGTAGAAAATGCGATAAAATTTGGCCTTTATGATACAACAGGTGTAGTTACCATCAGTATTTTTGCCGAATGCCTTGAGAATGAACTTCAAATCACCGTTCAAAATCCTTATGATCCGGATACCACCCGTCCAAAACATGGAACAGGCTTCGGGCTTAGCGGAGTGAAACGGAGATTGCATTTATTATTTGGCAGAACTGACCTATTGGAAACTACATCTTATAGCCATATATTTACAACTATTGTAAAAATTCCACAGGTATAAATATGCGAGTAGTGTTAATCGACGACGAGCCTCTGGCACGTTCAGTAGTCATTGAATACCTTCAATCCTGGCCTGATCTGGAGATCGTCCAGGAATGCAGCGATGGTTTTGAAGGAGTAAAAGCAATTGCACAGTATGAGCCGGATCTTATCTTTCTGGACATTCAGATGCCTAAAATCAACGGATTTGAGATGCTTGAACTTATTGAACAGCCTCCTTCTGTAATCTTTACAACTGCTTTTGATGAATATGCCATTAAAGCCTTTGAAGAACATGCTGTTGATTATCTCCTGAAACCTTTTACCAGGGAGCGATTCAATAAAGCTGTCCAAAAGTGGATGGATCAGCGACAGGTTGCTGAACCCCGGCAAAACACAAAACATCTCCTGGACAATATTCAGAACTCCAGCCTTAGAAATGAGCGCGTAGTAGTTAAAACAGGAACCAAAATCAAAATCATCCCGGTAAATGACATTCTCTTCCTTGCTGCGGATGATGATTATGTTAAAATTCACACACACGAGGGATCATTTCTCAAAAACAAAACCATGGCGTATTTCGAAAAGCTATTGGGTGAAGATGATTTCGTCAGAGTACATCGCTCTTATATTGTCAGGATCAATGAAATTACCAGAATTGACCCTTATGAAAAAGAATCCCATCTCGCTATTCTAAAATCAGGAGAAAAGATTCCGGTCAGTAAAACGGGTTATCCTAAGTTAAGGCAGGTTTTGGGACTTTAATTTAGTTGAAAATTGAGAATGGAGAATGGAGAATGGCATTATGCAGACAGGCAGCTGATAACAGAGAACTGGTAACAGATAACTGATTAGCTCAGAAGTACCTTCCAGGCCTTTAGTACCTCCTTGGATTCCAGCAACCTTCTTGCATATTGATGTAGTTCTCTTTCCCTTGTATTCGAATCACCTATGGTGGAATCAAGAATTTGCCGGAGCTCAGGATCGGTACCAAATGCAGCAATTTCTTCATCAGATGGCAGGCTTTCAACATTGCCAAGCTGCCCCAGATTATTTCCGGTCAGGATAGCAGAGTTCCGGATAGAGGAAGGAATGGAATCTACGCCAATACCAATTGTGCGGACTGGTTTTTCAACCTCAAATAAATTTTCAACACCTACTCTGCAATACCAATCACCTCCCAATCGTGCAACCAGATCAATTTTGGCCTGATCAATCTTTCCGGATTGATCCAATATTTCTTCATTAATATGTATTCGTTTAATTTCTGCCAGAACCAGGTTACCGGCACCTGCATTTTCTCCCAAAGGTATCACCTGCCTGATTAAACACTCCATTTGCACCGGAGATTCGGCAAGGCGCGGAGGCCTTACCAGTTCTGATGGCAGTTGGGTAAATCCGGCTTTAACAAACTCATTAACACCTTTTGGATACTCTACACTCGTAAGGGATGTTTGCTGAACCATGTCATAATTCACGATATTTATCACACATTCAGGCACCTCCAGGATATTTTCAAGGCTATGTTTAGTGGTATTATCCCTTACCCTGCGTGAAGGAGAAAAAACACAAATAGGTGGATTTATACTGAATAAATTAAAGAAACTGAAAGGGCTTAAATTGACATTCCCTTGCTGATCAATTGTAGAAACAAAGCAAATTGGCCTTGGTGCGATTGCATATTGCAGGTAATTCTGAAGTTCAGCAGGCTTGAGATCGGCGGTGTTTATTGACAGCATACAATAGGATTAAAGAACAAGGATCAAGGAACAAAGATTAGGAAAAAAAGCCTTAAGATGAATTTTTTACCATCCCGGAGTCCTTATTCTTTGTTCTTTAATCATTTATCTGTTTAAGAGTTCTTCTTTAATTTCAAAATAGACCATTCTGTATTTGCTTTCCGGATTGTATTTGTCAAACGCCCCAAGCCGGTAATTTCCATTTCAACAATATCACCCGGCTGCAACCACTGTGATTTATAATTCGAATCATTCAACAATCCTGTACCATTCAATTCAAGAAAGCATCCGGTTCCAACAGTTCCTGATCCAATTACATCACCAGGCAAAATATCTACCCCGTAAGAACAACGTTCAATAATCTCGGCAAAAGTCCAGTCCATATCCCCCATTGATCCTGATGATACTTCCTTACCATTTACCCAGCATTTCATCCCAAGGGCATAAGCATTTCCTGTATGACCCGGTTTTGCAGGAGTTTTATACTTCTCCAATTCGTCGGGGGTAACCAGCCAGGGACCAATTACTGTTGAAAAATCCTTCCCCTTTGCGGGGCCCAGATTTAGCAGCATTTCCTCCATCTGAAGGGTACGGGCGCTCAAATCATTCATAATCATGTATCCTGCAATATAAGAATCAGCTTCCGATGCTTTGATGTTTCGCCCCTTCTTTCCAATTACAATAGCAGCTTCCAGTTCAAAATCAAGCTTCTCAAAATGATCAGGCATACATTCTACATCGCCCATTCCCTGAATTGAATTATGGTTGGTGAAATAAAATATCGGATACTGATCGAATTCAGGAATCATTTCAACCCGCCTGTTCCTTCTTGCAGACGCAACATGCTGCCTGAAAGCATAACCATCACGACAGGAACTGGGATGTGGCACTGGAGCCAATACTTCAAAGAATATTTCCTCCTTTGCTTTCTGTTTCCCCGATTTAATCTCTTCATTAACCTTTTTTGCCCGCTCCATTAATTCCTCACCCCCACCCAAAAACTCATTCATATTGTCGGGTAAAAGCTTGTCGCAGGAATTCAGATTATAAATATGTCCATTTATAAATAATCCAAGGTGCTCGCGATCTTCGGTTTTATAGGAAATTAATTTCATGAAGGGTGTAATTAGGTTAGTAGCTATTCAAAACTAATGAATTTTGCTTATCCTTTATTCATTCACAAAAAAAACAAAGAATAATGCCCTGACAAACATATTTTAGTTTCCAATAAAGAAACGCTTACTTTGTATTACCAATTATACTAACCTATAAATTCTAATTTATGCCTGTTTATCATACATTAGGATCTATTCCTCATAAGCGTCATACCGCCTTCCGCAAACCAAACGGTGTGTTGTATGCTGAGGAGTTGGTCTCTACTGAAGGTTTTTCCAGTCTATATTCTTTGGTTTATCATTGCCATCCCCCAACCATTGTAAAGGAATTGGGTAAACCCTATTCAGTTGAACCGAAGATTGCCAGAGAAAAGCATCTTCGCCATACGAGCCTGATTGGCTTTAAAATCAAACCTGAAGATGATTATCTGGAGAGCCGTAAGCCAGTACTTGTGAACAGCGATCTTCATATTTCATTGGCAGCTCCCCGCCACTCAATGACCGATTATTATTACAAAAATAGTCAGGCGGATGAGGTAATTTTCATCCATGAGGGCAACGGAACCTTGAAAACCGGTTTCGGAAAGATAAAATTTGAATATGGCGATTATCTTGTGGTTCCGCGGGGTACGATTTACCAGATGGAATTTAATACTGAAAATAACAGGTTGTTTATAATCGAAAGTTTTAGTCCGATACGTACCCCAAAACGCTACCGCAATGAATGGGGCCAGCTAATGGAACATTCCCCCTTTTGTGAGCGTGATATAAAACGCCCGGCTGATCTTGAAACTCATGACGTAGCCGGGGACTTTAAAATATTAATTAAGAAACAAGGTTTGATCTATCCCTATACTTATGGGACACATCCTTTTGATTTTGTAGGATGGGATGGTTTTCACTACCCATGGGCATTCTCTATCCATGATTTTGAACCAATTACCGGAAGAATCCATCAGCCTCCTCCTGTTCATCAGACTTTTGAGGGACATAATTTTGTAATCTGCTCTTTTTGTCCGCGAAAATATGATTATCACCCCGATGCAATTCCTGCACCATATAATCATAGTAATGTTGACAGTGACGAAGTACTTTATTATGTAGATGGTGATTTCATGAGCCGCAAGAGTGTTGTCAGAGGGCAGATAACCCTACATCCGGGTGGAATACCGCATGGTCCGCATCCGGGTACAGTTGAAAAATCAATTGGAAAGGAAAGAACTGAAGAACTGGCAGTTATGGTTGATCCCTTTAAACCCTTGATGCTGACAGATTATGCATTGAGTATTGAGGATGAAAATTACCATAAAAGCTGGCAGGAGAATGTAGAGTGAAGTTTGATTTGACAATTTGAAGATTTGAGGATTTGGCAATTTGAAGATTTGAAGATGCCATAAACTAATATTTTATACTATTAAAATGAAAACAGGAACGATAGCAGCAGATATACAGACAACAGATTTTCTTCCACTTAAAGGAACTGATTATATTGAATTATACGTCGGAAATGCAAAACAGGCGGCTCATTTTTATAAAACAGCCTTCGGTTTTCAAAGTCTGGCTTATGCGGGTCCAGAAACCGGGGTTAAAGACCGTGCTTCCTATGTTTTAGTGCAAAACAAAATCAGATTGGTGCTGACCACGCCTTTATTCCCGGATCATCCCATTTCTGAACAACTGACTCGTCATGGTGATGGCGTTAAGATCATTGGCCTTTGGGTTGATGATGCTTATGATGCACATCATCAAACCATTTCCCGGGGTGCTGAAAGTTATCTGGATCCTCAAACACTGGAAGATAATTACGGTCAGGTAAGAATGAGTGGCATTTATACCTATGGTGAAACGGTACACATGTTTGTTGAACGCAAAGATTACAATGGCCTTTTCATGCCCGGATATGAAAAATGGGAAAGCACCTATAATCCTATTCCAACAGGATTGCTTTATGTAGATCATTGTGTAGGTAACGTGGGATGGAATCAAATGGATAAATGGGTGAAATTCTACGAGGATGTAATGGGCTTCAAAAATATCCTGACTTTTGATGATAAACAGATCTCTACCGAATATTCAGCTTTAATGAGTAAAGTGATGAGTAATGGGAATGGCTATGTAAAATTTCCGATAAATGAACCTGCGGAGGGTAAAAAACGATCACAAGTTGAAGAATATCTTGATTTTTATGGTGATGAAGGGGTTCAGCACATTGCAATTGCAACCAATGACATTGTTGATACCGTTAGCAAATTAGAGGAACGGGGTGTTGAGTTTTTAAAAATTCCTACGATATATTATGATGATCTGGAAGAAAGGGTAGGAAAGATAGAAGAAGATATTGAACCACTTAAGAATTTAGGTATTTTGGTGGACCGGGATGAGGAAGGCTATTTACTCCAGATTTTCACTAAACCGGTTGAGGATCGTCCCACTCTATTTTTTGAAATCATTCAGCGCAAGGGAGCAAAATCCTTTGGAGCCGGGAATTTCAAAGCACTTTTCGAAGCTTTGGAAAGAGAACAGGAATCGAGGGGGAACCTGTGATGATTTGGTGATTTGATGATTTGAAGATTTGGTGATTGATTTTAATTAACAACTATCCATCATTTGCTAATTTTCAAATTTGCTAATTTGCTAATTCCTCACATCGACAAATTTTCTCATTGACAAATCGATAATTGACAAATTGTCTCAGATCATTTCCATAAAACCCTCAAAATAATATCTTTGTTAAAAATAGAACAATCTTGAAGAAACGTATCGCAATTTTCGCATCAGGGTCTGGGTCAAATGCTCAAAAGATCATGGAGCATTTTAAAAAACACATAGATGCTGAGGTTGTTATTGTTCTGACCAATAATCCTGAAGCCTACGTTTTGCAGCGTGCTGATAATTTTGAAATCCCATCGCATATATTTGATAAGCATGAATTCTACAAAACCAATAATGTTGTTAATCTCTTAAAAAATCTTCAGATCGACCTGATTGTTTTAGCGGGATTTATGTGGCTGATCCCACAAAATCTTTTAAAAGGCTTTCCTAACAAGATAATCAACATCCACCCTGCCCTACTTCCTAAATACGGTGGAAAAGGCATGTACGGAGACCGGGTACATCAGGCAATTCTTAATGCCCATGAAGAAGAATCAGGTATCACCATCCACTTTATTGATGAGCATTTTGATGAAGGAGAAATTATACATCAGTCACGATTCAGAATTGAACCGACTGATGATCTTGAAATGGTCAAATTCAAGGGGCAGCAATTGGAGCATTTACACTATCCGAAAGTGGTGGAGCAGTTGCTAAAAAAGATGAAGTCTTAGTATACTTTAATCATGCATTAATCAAAACGTACAAGGCCAAACACTTTTCAACTAAATCCTATATCAACCTGTTGAAATAAATCCAACTCTACGATAGATTTTCCCATTAAATTTCATAGCAAACCGATCAAAAAAACTATCTTTGCAGTTTTAGAATTAAATCTCAATGAGCCATCCTGTCAAGATTAAAAATGCCCTAATTTCAGTCTTTTATAAAGATAATTTAGAACCTCTTATTCGCCAGTTACATGAGCAGGGAGTGGTATTTTATTCGACAGGTGGCACAGAAAAATTCATTCGCGAACTTGGTTTAGATGTGATTGCTGTTGAAGACCTTACCGGGTATCCATCAATTCTGGGCGGTCGGGTAAAAACTTTGCATCCAAAAGTTTTCGGAGGTATCCTGAACCGACGCGAAAATAAAGAAGATAAGGCTCAGATCAGTCAATATGAAATTCCGGAAATTGATCTGGTAATTGTTGACCTCTACCCTTTCGAAGAGACATTAAAAAAAGCCCTGTCACCCGGAGAGGGTTTGGGTGAGGCTGACATCATCGAAAAGATTGACATTGGAGGAATATCTCTGATACGTGCTGCAGCCAAAAATTTTAATGACGTAGTCATCATTGCCTCTAAAGACGATTATAAAACTTTAGGTGATATCTTAACTGAAAACGGGGGCTATACCACATTAAATCATCGTAAGGCATTTGCACGTCAGGCATTTAATGTTTCGTCTCACTATGACACAGCAATCTTCAATTATTTTAATCAGGAAAATCCTTTAGCAGTTTTCAAATACAGTGAACAAAAAGCCAGTACACTGCGATATGGGGAAAACCCGCATCAAAATGGTGTTTTCTATGGTGATTTGGATAAAATGTTCGACAAATTAAATGGCAAGGAACTTTCTTATAATAATCTGGTAGATGTAGATGCTGCAGTGGCACTAATTGATGAGTTTGAAGAACCTACTTTTGCAATACTTAAACATACCAATGCCTGCGGAATTGCAAGCAATGAATCAATAATTGAGGCATGGAAAGCAGCACTTGCCTGTGATCCGGTTTCTGCATTTGGCGGAGTCCTGATCTGTAATCGTGAAATTGATGCAAAAACAGCTACTGAAATCAATAATCTGTTTTTTGAAGTGCTCATTGCTCCCTCATTTGCAGGGCCTGCGAAACAAATATTAACCGGAAAAAAGAATCGTATTCTACTTAAAAGAAATGATGTTAAACTGTCCTCAAAACAGTTTAAAACATTGTTGAATGGAGTGATTGAACAGGAAAAAGATATGTTGATGGAAACATTCTCAGATATGAAACCAGTTACAGATCGTAAACCAACAGAGCAACAATTAAAAGACCTGATGTTTGCAAATAAGATTGTAAAACATACCAAATCAAATACGATTGTACTTGCAAGGAATGCGTGTTTGATTGCTAGCGGGGTTGGTCAGACTTCACGCGTAGATGCTCTTCAGCAGGCTATAGTGAAGGCAAAAGTCTTTAATTTTGACCTTTCCGGAAGTGTTATGGCTTCTGATGCTTTTTTTCCTTTCCCGGATTGTGTTGAAATTGCTGCAAATGCAGGGATAGTCATGATCTTACAACCGGGAGGTTCCATTAAAGATCAGGAATCCATCGACATGGCGAATGCCAAGGGCATAGGTATGGTCACTACCGGTATCAGACATTTTAAACATTAATAGAACTCTTTAATTAAAATCATCAGGTTTTATACTACCATGATTGATAAAAGAGTTTATCTTAGTAAATAGATTTTGAACACGATAAGAAATAGATAATGGGATTATTTAATTGGTTTACACAAGAGATTGCCATTGACCTGGGTACAGCAAATACGCTGATAATACATAATGATAAGGTGGTGGTAGATGAGCCTTCAATTGTGGCTTTTGACCGTACCACGAATAAAGTTATTGCTATCGGGCGACAGGCTATGCAGATGGAAGGTAAAACCCATGATAATATACGCACGGTCAGGCCATTAAAAGATGGAGTAATTGCCGACTTTAACGCGGCTGAATATATGATCAGGGGAATGATTAAAATGATTAACAACGGTAAGGGCTGGTTTTTCCCATCCCTGCGAATGGTCATCTGTATTCCCTCTGGTATTACTGAAGTTGAAAAGCGTGCAGTACGCGACTCTGCCGAGATTGCCGGAGCAAAAGAAGTTTACCTGATTCACGAGCCAATGGCCGCAGCAGTAGGTATTGGTATTGATGTGGAAGAACCGATGGGAAATATGATCATTGATATAGGTGGCGGAACTACCGAGATTGCAGTAATTGCACTATCCGGAATTGTATGCGACCAATCGATACGTGTAGCAGGAGATAATTTTGACAGCGATATTGTTCAATACATCCGTAGACAACATAACATCATGATCGGTGATCGTACTGCAGAAAAGATCAAAATTGAAGTAGGTGCAGCTTTGCCTGAACTTACAGATCCACCTGCTGACTACGCTGTACAGGGCCGTGATCTAATGACCGGGGTACCTAAGCAAATTACAGTTTCCTATACCGAAATCGCACATTGCCTTGATAAGTCGATTTCAAAAATCGAGGAAGCCATATTGAAGGCGTTAGAAATCACCCCTCCCGAATTGTCAGCTGATATTTACCAAACAGGTATTTATTTAACCGGCGGTGGTGCATTATTGCGTGGTTTGGATAAACGTATTGGTGCAAAAACCAAACTTCCTGTTCACGTTGCTGAAGATCCTTTGCGTGCAGTTGTCCGCGGAACCGGCATTGCCCTGAAGAATATTGGGAATTTTAAATTTTTAATGCAATAAGTTGTAAGTAGTAAGTTATAACTTAAAACCTACAACTTAAAACTTATAAATAGAGTATGCGTAACCTCTGGCTTTTCATCAGTAAGTACAACGCATTTTTTTTGCTGGTAATCTTCTTCACTATTTCATTAATCCTGCTGATCAATAATAATTCCTATCAGCGTGCGAGTGTTTGGAACTCATCTAATCAGGTAGTTGGAACTGCGTATGAAAGGGTAAATGAGTTCAGCAGTTACCTCGTTCTAGGAAAAACCAATGATAGTCTGGCGGCTGAGAATGCCCGGCTTAGAAATCTGCTTAAATCATCCTATTACGATGATAGCCTCAGGCAGGTAACAGTAAAAGACAGTGTCCTTAAGCAACAATACACCTACACTATAGCCAGAGTTATCAACAATTCTGTACACCAAAAGAATAATTATTTAACAATAAATCGGGGTAGCAAGCACGGAATAAAGAAAGGAATGGGTGTCACCGCTTCTAGCGGAGTCATCGGCATTGTATTAAATGTTTCCAAGAATTTTTCAACCATACGTTCCCTGCTCCACACCGAAACCAAAATCAGTGCAAGTGTAGATGGAAATATAGGTTCTCTGGTTTGGGGAGAAGGAAATTATGACTCCCGATTTGCCCTTCTTAAAGATATCCAAAGTCATTTGAAAATTAAAAAGGGGGCAAGAGTAATCACTTCAGAGTTCTCACTCTTTCCTCCGGGCACTAATATAGGTTATGTCACTGAATCAGATACGAGAGATGGAAATAGTGCACTCAATATTCTGGTAAAACTGGACACCGACTTTGCGAAATTACAGTTCGTTTATGTGATTATCAATCTGCTTTCAGAAGAACAATTGAATCTGGAAGCTCAAAATAAAGTTGAATAATGGGACGGGCAGTGATTATAAATAGTATCCGATTTATTGTGCTGATTGCCACTCAGGTTTTTCTGTTTAAGAATATTGGGTATTATAATCTAAGTATACCCTATCTTTATATCCTGTTTATTCTCTTACTCCCATTCGGAATACCCAATGGCCTACTCTTCCTATTGGCTTTCTTAACCGGAATTACAGTTGACATTTTTTATGATACGCTCGGTCTGAATGCTATAGCCTGTACAGTAATGGCCTTTGTCAGAATTGTATTTATTTCTGTAACTGTTCAGCGCGATGGTTTTGACAATGAACCAGAACCCAGCCTTGGCATTATGGGATTTAGATGGTTTGTCTTTTATGCGATCATTCTAACCTTCTTTCACCATCTGATCTTATTCAGTTTCGAAACCTTCAAATTCTCTGAACTTGGTTTTACCCTGATCCGCGTTATCCTGAGCACTCTTTTAACAGTTTTCATTATTCTGATCACTGAGTTTGCATTCTTCCGCAAGAAAATCCGGTAATTTCTTTTTGAATCGCTATACTTTCTGGTCAGCTCCCATGGAGGGAACATAGTTCAAACCCGGAGTCATATAATGAAGCAGTAAGACCCTTGAGTACCTGAAATTGAAAGGGGCTAATAGGAGAACAAGTGGAAAAATTGTCGCCATATATAACCAGGGGCTTTCAGTATTGTCGGTGATAACATAGGTTAAAACCCCTATAGTGATCATTTGAACGACATTTAAGGCATAAGAGATAAACATAGCTACATAGAAATAACCTAATTCCCGTTCGTACTTTAAATTACAATGAGGACAGTTTGTGTACATTTTCTGCGCTTTAAACCCGTACATAGAATTTACAAACATATTTCCCTTCCGGCAACGGGGGCATTTTGCGTTTATAACAGCATTAATTTGCGAAACTGCTTTTGGCTCATCATTTAGATGGATAGTTTTCATATTGATTATTTAAGTTTTTTATTCTGAACTCTTCGGGACAAATCCCAACTTATTTTTAAAAAAGCCTGCTGAAATAGAAATTATCAACAAATTTAAGATGACCAGAAACTTAAATGATTTCAGTCCGATAATCATTAATAGTATTTTAGTCTTCAAAAAAATCTGTCCCTGATCACTTCACCTGCCGATTTTTCAAGAAAATGATTGTATAAAGGCATTTAGACGTTTGGGAGTAATAAACAAGTTTTCAGCAAACTCTTTGGGCAATTTTAGATTAGTAAAATTCTTCTCAATGAGCACTTTGATATTCTTCAGAAGTGTATGATTATGAGAAGTAATCGCTCATGATGTGAAATTTATTTAATCATGATACAAGAACAAAAATTTGTATCAGCATTGCACGAACCAGGGTAAGTCCGGATAACCTGTTCCCAAAACTTTCATTAAGTCTCATTTTAAAAATAGCTGTTAACTTCTATATTTACAAATGTACCTAAAGAAACTGGCCAATTATGCCATATTTCAAAGTATTATTGGTGTTTCTTATTTTAAATTCTGATAATGGGGATGTAACCGCCTTATGATTCCTTATTAAAAAAAAGCTTAAATATTTAGACAGGGTTTTGCCAGCAGAATAAATTCTTTCTTACTTTTACGGTTTGACAGACAACATATAAAAGGGCAGTTTTCCAAATATTATGTTTGTTGAAAAAAGGGCATTGGTAAGAACAAAATATCTTTATTTGATCAGGATTAATGAATAGTTTTTTTGCGAGAAAGTTTGTGGTTCAGGGAATCTTCATCGCGATAACCATAATTCTGCTCGTGCGTCTGTTTTATATACAGGTGATTAGTGATGAGTATATTCTTTCGGCAGAAAATAATGTAATCAGAAGGTTACCCATTTACCCTGCGCGTGGTGTTATTTTGGACAGGAATGAAAATATTCTGGTACAAAACGAGCCGGTTTATGATTTGATGGTTATTCCGAGGGAGGTAAAGCCATTCGATACGGTTGAATTCTGTGATCTTATCGGAATTGATAAGAAGGGATTTGACAGGAGATTCAAAAAAGCTCGTTCTTATTCCCCATATAAAGCCTCCATTTTTGAGAAACAACTTTCCGTACAGATTTATGCATCCTTTCAGGAGAAGCTAAGTAATTTTCCCGGATTTTTTGTTCAAAACAGAACCGTTAGGAGGTACCCCGATAGTATTGCTGCCCATTTTCTGGGTTATATTGGTGAGGTAAATCCAAAAGTGATAGAAAATTCGAAGGGTTTTTACACTCAGGGCGATTATCATGGAATTACCGGTGTTGAAAAATCTTATGAGGAATTATTAAGAGGGCAACGGGGCGTACAAAACCTGATGGTTGATGCATTAAACCGTCCCAAAGGCAATTATGCAGATGGAAAATATGATACTGTTGCGGTTGCAGGTGAGCGTATGATCTCCTCCCTGGACAAGGAATTGCAGAAACTAGGGGAGCAATTAATGAAAAACAAAATTGGCAGTATTGTAGCAATCGAACCTTCAACAGGAGAAATATTATCATTTGTCAGCAGCCCCGGTTATGATCCAAATTTGATGGTTGGCCGTCAGCGAGGCAACAATTACATGGCCTTGCTTAATGATACCTACAAGCCTATGTTTGTTAGGCCGATACAAGCTGAATATCCGCCAGGCTCAATTTTCAAAGTAGTAAATGCTCTGGTTGCCCAGCAATTCGGATTAATTAATGAAAATACCTATTTCTTTTGTCCGGGTGGTTACCGTTATGGTCGTCAGGGTTTCATGGGCTGTACACACGTCCATGGTTCAATCGGTCTTAAAGGTTCCATTACAGAGTCGTGTAACACTTATTATGGTTACACATATGCCAGAATGATAGATCAGGCAGGTATGAGGCCGGTAAATGCCTATAAAAAATGGCGGACAGCAGTTTCTGCTTTCGGCATTGGAACTGCATTGGGAATTGACTTGCCCGGAGAACGCAATGGACTACTACCTACTGCCGATCTCTATACTAAACGCTTCAAAAACGACAAATGGGGTTCTGCTTACACAATATCCTTGTCAATTGGTCAGGGTGAGTTAGGAATTACTCCTCTTCAGATGGCAAATGTGATGGCGATTGTAGCCAACCGTGGTTTTTTCTACAAGCCACACCTGATTAAAGCAATTGGTGATAAAAATGTAATCAAAGAAGAATATCTGAGAAAGAATAGTGCAGGCATTAATCCGGCGTACTTTGATGTAATTATTGATGGCATGAGTGCTGTCGTAAACCAACCAAGCGGCACAGCCTGGTATTCACGAATTCCTGAAATTGAAATGTGTGGCAAAACTGGTACCGTGCAAAATCCGCATGGAAAAGATCACTCAGTTTTTGTCGCATTTGCACCAAAAGACAATCCAAAAATTGCAATTGCTGTTGTTGTTGAGAATGCGGGTTTTGGAGCAACGTGGTCGGCACCAATTGCGAGCCTAATGGTTGAAAAATACATTAATAAAAAAATCGCCCGACCAAAAGCCTACATGGATCGACTCCTCGATGCAAACCTGCTCCCGGGATCTGGGAAAGTGATCAGGAAGCAGGATTCAGACAGCACAAGGAATAAAAAAGTTATAACAAAAGCGAAGGTAATATCCAATGAATAATCAACGCAGCCTCTTTTTTAATGTAGACTGGTTTATCATATTAAGCTATCTAACTCTGTGTATTATTGGCTGGTTCAACATCCATGCTGCGGTTTATGACCCAATGAATCCGAGTATTATTGATCTGGATACCAATTATGGAAAGCAACTGATTTTCATTATTTCAGCATTCATTATTGGCTTCGCTATTCTACTGTTTGACAACAAATTTTTCAATACCTTTTCTCCGGTATTCTATGGCATTACCATTTTACTTCTAATCCTTGTGCTGATCATTGGTCGTAATGTGGGAGGAAATCAGGCCTGGATACCTATCGGTAGCTTCCGGCTTCAACCCTCAGAATTTGCCAAATTCGCTACATGTTTATTGCTTGCAAGATATCTTAGGTCAGGTACAATTAAAGTGCAGGAGTTCAGACCCCAGATTATAGCAGCATTTATTATACTTCTGCCAACTGCACTTATACTATTACAGCCTGATGCAGGTTCAGCATTGACCTTCAGTTCTCTCATTTTAGTGCTGTACCGGGAGGGGCTTTCTGGCTACTTCCTGGTCATAGAAGGGCTTTCAATACTGCTCTTTTTACTCACGGTTTTATACAATAAATACATAGTACTGATAGGAGTAATCGTCTTTGCAGGTACTCTCATTTATTTTTATCGAAAAAGCAGAAAATCCTTAATTATCATTGGTTCCGGGTTTGTTTTTTCTGTATTATTTATATTTTCTGTGGATTTTGCCTATAACAAAATCCTGAAACCACATCAGAAAAACCGGATTGATGTTATTCTGGGAAAGATAAATGACCCCCGTGGAGTAGGATACAATTTAAACCAATCTAAAATAGCCATAGGCTCAGGAGGTTTATGGGGTAAGGGATATCTTCAGGGAACACAAACAAAATATGATTTCGTACCTGAACAAAGTACCGACTTCATTTTCTGTACTGTAGGTGAGGAATGGGGGTTTGCAGGTTGTTTCCTTGTAATCAGCTTATATCTTTTCATGCTGATACGGATTGTAAATATTGCAGAACGTCAGCGATCCTCCTTTGCGCGAATCTATGGCTATGGTGTAGCGTCAATCTTGTTCTTCCATGTTTTCATCAATATCGGAATGACCATCGGATTAATTCCGGTTATTGGCATCCCTCTCCCATTTTTAAGCTATGGCGGATCTTCCTTATGGAGTTTTACGATCCTGCTGTTTATACTGCTTAAATTTGATTCTAACCGGATGGGAATTATCTAGAGAATCGCTTGTTCAGAATTTCGTAGAACTTATCAGCAACATTTTGTTTCTCTGCCCAATTATTTTTAGCAGAATAGTTTTGCTTGAGAAAATTATCAGCAGACTCAAAACTTTCAAAGCGATTCAGAATTTCAATGGCTTCACTGTAAGCAAGGTTGTAGCCATTGAAAAGATCTCGGACAAATAATAACTTATCATTCAAATTGATCAAACTTTTCAGATCCTTTACCTGTCGTTGAGCAAACTGGCTGGAAACCGTACTTTGAGAAGCCTGAGATGCAAGTATCTCATTAATTGTAAGTGGCTGTTCTTCAGCTTCAGACTCCATAGGTGTTGCAGGTGCTTCTTGAATATTACTATCTCCTAATATTCTGAACTCCGGACTCAATTCAGTTTCAGATAATTCTTCCTGAAGTTTTTCTGACTCTTCAGATTCTTCAATTTTCATTTCAGAATCATTCTCAGGCTGGACTTTCAACTGGGTTTTCTGCTCAATTACTTCCATTTCCTCCTCTGTGAGCGGACGATCAAATAAATCATGCGCAGCCTTTTCTTCGTAGTCGAATGATTGAACAGCTTCATCCTTGATCTCAAATTTACATTCAGGAATCTTCACTTCACTTTCCTTTTCAATTATTAGGTTTTCAGCAGGTTTCTCCGGGATAAGTGGCTCAGGTAATATGGCCTTGGCAGTGGCAGAGAGCTCAGGCTCAGGTATATTTGGTTTTGAATTATTATTAAGCTTTTGAAGAATTGTAATATGATCAGATAAAAAATCTGCATTGGCAGCGAATAGCTCAAGTTCAAGTTCATTCAAATTTTCGGGATCCTGAGACAGATATTCATATTGCTCATTCAATTCTGCAATAATTCCGGCAACTTTCTTAAAAATTTCTTTCTTATTCATTCTAATTAGAATATTGAGGCAGACCGGGTCAAATCAGCCTGAAAATAGTATAACGGCCAAAAGCCATATTCAAATATAAGCACATTTATCAAAAATAATGACTAAATATTGATCAGGGAATCGCTTTTCTGTATGCTTAAATCCATTAAAAATCGGATATTAGAGGCCAGGAAAAAGAGAAATAAAGAAACAAAATGTTATTCAGTGAACACAATTTTAAACGTAGAAAGGGACTTAGTGGAAGCATCGAAGTCATTTGCGGATCCATGTTTTCGGGCAAAACAGAAGAACTGATCAGAAGACTTCGTCGTGCTCAAATCGCTAGACTGAATGTTGAGATATTCAAACCGAAAACAGATACGCGCTATGATGAAAACTCGGTGGTATCCCATGACCTAAATTCCATTCAATCGACCCCGGTTGAAAATGCCGCATCAATCCTGCTCCTGAGTTCCAATACTGAAGTTGTCGGTATAGACGAAGCTCAATTTTTTGATGATCAATTACCCGATGTATGCAATACTCTGGCTAACAGAGGAATACGGGTAATTGTTGCCGGATTGGATATGGACTTTCAGGGCAAACCCTTCGGGCCGATGCCCGTATTGATGTCGATCGCAGAAGTGGTAAATAAGGTACATGCTGTTTGCTTACAATGCGGTGGACCCGCAACTTATTCCTACCGTACCGTACCCAACGAATCAAAGATTTTATTGGGTGAAAAAGAGAGCTATGAGCCCCGCTGCAGAACCTGCTTCAATACCAAGGCCTGATTCCTATAAACAAATCCTTCATTACTAAATATATTTCCGGCTGGAATTTGTTCCATAATCTTTGTCCTGTAATGATAAGATATATTTAATATAACCTGAGTTCGATTCCCTCAATTCCGCAAACGGCCTAACAAATTGATAATAA
>CAYHGN010000053.1:0-22048 GCA_964356005.1 uncultured Sphingobacterium sp. | reverse complement strand
CGACATATGTTCCCCACATATGATTGGTCAACCATGCCCCTGAGCCGATATAGCTAGGGTAACCATAGTGCCGGTCCAATTTAAAATCTCCGTCACAGTCCTGTTTAGAAAGCCAGGCATCATTCCACTTCATGCTCAATCCATCAGCAGCATATGGCTGGCACCATGCCGCATTTTGATAAGCATTACAATAGGTGCCATTAAATATTTGGGCCTGGTAATTGTACCCCCACTTATCGTATCCGGGTTTAATCGGCAAACCCTGGGAAGTGAGTAATTTACCACTATTGATTGTTGTGCATTCCTGCGATATTAAATTTTTATTCCCTTGAGTTGGGCTTTGCGCTTTTAAATTCATATTTTCCCGATTAAGGGTATTTTCCCTGAACGAAGTTTTTTCGCAGGAACATAAGAAGAACATCAGCACTGTAGAGAGGCTGAAAACAAATAATACCCTTTTCATAATTTGAAATTTTAGTTAATAAAATTTAATTGGTAAACTTATGTTGTGTCATTGTTTATAACAATTTATAAATATTATTTTTACTTTGCAAGAGAATAGTTTAACTTTTATTAAAAATATACTTTTTTCTCTCGTAAATTGCTGATTTTCAATAAATTTAGTGTAAATTTGCTACATGGAAAAGCAACATTTTACGCGTTATAGGTTTATTGACACAAGAACAGGCGATTTAATCAGATATATGAATATTAATGATCGTCTTGAAGATCATACTGACCGGTTGAAAAAAATGCAATCACAGATTTTTAATGAAATCAGAATTCCTGTGGCATCAATTTTATTTGAGCTTGCCGAACCAGCTTCTTAGAAAAATAATGGAATCTGGTAAAGAGTAGCCCAGCCGAAACCAGTAGGCCAAGGGTCAGGCCGTACCAGATTCCATTTGCACCCCATCCTAAAACTATTCCAAGATAATATCCTGAGGGTATACCAATTACCCAATAAGCTATAAAAGTGATGAAAGTAGGTATGTTCACATCACCTATTCCACGAAGAATTCCTAATCCAACAATCTGTGCTCCATCAAATAGCTGAAAAAATGCGGCAATTATAAGTAATTGTGCAGCAATGTTAATTACAGCCATATCTGAAGTATAAATCCAGGGTAAATATTCATTTAGTCCGGCAAATATGAGGGCTGCTACCGCCATAAAGATCAATACAATATGATAACTTGAAATAGCTGAAAGCCTGAGATTCAGGAAATCCTCTTTCCCAAAATTATTACCTGTTTTGATAGTGGCTGCAGCAGAAATACCACTAGCCATCATGTAAGTTATTGCGGCCAGATTGATTGCTACTAAATGTGCTGCCTGTTCTACTGCACCTATGCTGCCGATTAATATCGCTGAAACACTGAAGGCAGTTACTTCAAAGGTATATTGTAGTGCTACCGGTGTGCCAATTTTTAGAATCTTCAAAGACCTTAATTTGTCAATTGACTTATGGCTGAATGATTTCAGATAATCCTTAAAGTATTTGGACTTTAATACATAAACACTCATCACAACTGCCATAATTGTCCTGTCGATTAATGTACTCCAGCCTACGCCATTAACTCCCATAGGATCAATTCCAAATAAACCTTTCACAAAGATGATACCCAGACAAACATTGATGAGATTTCCCCATAAAGAGATCATCATTGCCTGCTTGGTGAATCCAAGTCCTTCAGCGAATTGCTTAAATGTCATAAATATCATTAATGGCACGATTGAGAAGCCCAGCAAACCCAGATATGGTTTTGCCTGTGCTACTACCTCGGGATCCTGATCCATTCGATCTATGAACAGAAGAGAGCCATAATAGATGAGAATGTACAGTAGTATTCCAAATATTGCATTAATCAATAGGCTGTTTGCAAGAAGCTTCCCACACTCCTGTTTATTTTTCTTCCCGCTCTCCTGAGCAATTAGCGGGGTGAGTCCATAAGAAATACCCATGCCAATAACCAGAGCGATAATAAAAATACTATTCACCAATGAAACTGCAGCTAAAGGAATGGTACCTGCGAAATGTCCTACAATAATACTATCAGCAGTATGTACCAGCGTATGCCCAAGCTGTGAAATAACAACAGGTATTGCCAGGGTAAGATTACTTTGATAATGTGATTTGTATTTAAAGTATATGCGTTTCAAAAGAGATTTATAAGAATTATAAGAATTTATAAATAATCATTTATACTCTTTGATATTAACAAGCAGTATAGTACTCTTCTTTCTCCGTAGTATGAAGTCTTATTACGCCAGAAAGTACAAGATTTACAAGTATGCGATGCGTTCTTCGCCTTGATAGATTAAGCATTTGACTGTATTCTCGTGAAGTGATTCGTTCGTGTTCATTCAGATATTCGAGGAGAGCTTTTTCTTTGGAAGAATACTCAATCAAAACTCCACGTTCATTGTTTTCGCGTTTCAGAACATCAATAACAATTTTGCTGGCTAGAACACTTTTATCTTTTACCCTGATGTAAACCCACCAATTTTTATCTTCACCAAGAGCATAATGGGGTTTTATTTCACTTCTGTCTATTTCTGCGACAAGGACAGTCTTATCATCCAGATAGACTTCTTCAAATTTAGGTTCGAGGGCTGGCTTACAATAAAAATGAGCGGCGCGGGTAATCATATATTTTTCTTCATCCTCAGACTTAACCCCACTGATAGTTCCATCATCAGATACTCCAACCAATAGTCTTCCTCCCTTATTATTGGCAAATGAAACCATTGTTTTGGCAATTTTTTCGCAACTGGTTATTTTTTTTTTGAAATCCTGCGTTACACCTTCCCCCTCCAAAATAAGTCTCCTGATATTCATATTCAATAATCTTTAGTAGGCAACTGTTTGTTCTTCGCCCTTGTGCAGGTTACGAATATAAACTTCATTGATCACAGTTGCACAAAGTACTCCATCCGAATTAAAAATATTCATTGGGTATGCTTTGATAAGTTTTCCTTCCTTTTGCAGTGTTGTTACAGCCTCCTTAATTTGTTCTTCGCTGAGTGAAATTCTAAAATATAAATCTGTTGCTCCAGGTTTTAAATAACGAATCTCAGCACTTTTTAGCCAAACCCGGCATTTTAACCCTCTTCTTTGAAGTATCTGATCGAAGAGTAGAGCAAAGAAAGGATCTGATGCGCTGAATATGGTGCCACCAAAGATGGTTCGATTGAAATTGATGTTCAAAAAGCTTTTGGAAATCTTAACATGTACTCCTGTAAAGCCATTATCAAACTTAATTACCCAAATTCTTTGAAAAAACAGCGGGGGATAAAAACGCATTGCCCATTTGAGCATGTTTTCTGATACTATCATCTTTGCAAATATCCGCAAATTGAATGATATTAAAAATTATCACTGGGATCATATGACTTTTAATGAGCTAAGCTTATGTTTTGGTTTTTCAATTTTGTTTGTAGATTGTGGGATAAAATAACAGATATGGACCAGGATGCTCTCAATAAGAAAAATGTTAAATTAATTATCATTGTAGCCGCATTAGGCTATTTTGTCGATATATACGACTTAATCCTTTTTTCAGTAATTCGGATCAAAAGTTTGAAAGGACTTGGAGTACTGGAAGGCGACTTGCTCGACGTTGGCACAATGCTGATTAACAGCCAGATGTTTGGGATGCTGATTGGAGGAATTCTTTGGGGAGTGCTGGGTGATAAAAAGGGACGCCTGAGCGTGCTTTTCGGTTCGATATTATTATACTCTGCAGCAAATCTTGCTAATGGTTTTGTAACTTCTGTTGAGCAATATGCAATCATTCGCTTTATTGCCGGAATCGGCCTTGCAGGAGAACTGGGTGCCGGTATTACCCTCGTAACCGAAACGATGAGTAAGGAAAATCGTGGCTATGGCACAATGATCGTGGCTGGAGTAGGACTTATGGGAGCAGTAGCTGCCGCTATAGTTGGAGAAAATTATGCCTGGGAAACATCTTATATCATTGGAGGAATTATGGGATTGCTCTTACTTGGAATGAGGGTAGGTTTAGCAGAGTCAGGTATGTTTAAAAACATAAAGAGCGATGGTGTTAGCAGAGGGAATATTTTTATGCTCTTTTCTGATGGAAAACGATTTAAAAAGTATCTGAGCTGTATTTTAATCGGAATTCCGCTCTGGTTTGTAGTAGGGGTACTTGTTACATTCTCTCCAGAATTTGGTAAAGAATTAAACGCAACAGAACCACTCTCGGCTGGAACTGGTATTATGTATTGTTACATAGGTATAGCCATTGGAGATATCGTTGCAGGCTTTTTAAGCCAGATGTGGCGTTCAAGAAAAAAAGTAATGCTTGTTTTTTTATTACTTACTGGAGTGAGCATTGTAGTTTACCTAAATGCAGAGGGCATGAATTCGCAACAGTTTATCTGGCTTGTTTTGTTCCTTGGTTTTTCATCAGGCTATTGGGCAACCTTTGTTACGATTGCATCAGAGCAGTTTGGAACAAACCTCAGAGCAACAGTAACTACCACTGTGCCTAATTTTGTAAGAGGGTCTCTGGTACTGGCAACTCTTTCATTTACAGCTTTAAAAGGTAGTTTAGGGATCATCAATAGCGCTTTGGTTGTTGGGTTTGTTTCGCTAACTATAGCTTTAATCGCATTATATCAGCTTAAGGAGACCTTTGGTAAAGACCTTGATTATCTTGAAATAAGCTGATTTGAATGAGTATTTTGAGAATTGCTTTCCTGAACTAATAAAAAAAACATCATTTTTGATAAATGATTACGAAAGAGGAGATAGCTGAAGCTTATCAGCTAATTCAGGACGAAATATGTACCGGACTTGAAATTGCTGATGGTTCAACTAAATTTCAGGAGGAGTTATGGCAAAGAGATGGTGGAGGTGGAGGTCGAACACGGGTAATTCAAGGTGGAAACATCATTGAAAAAGGTGGTGTAAATTTTTCTGCTGTTTATGGCAAGCTTCCCGAAAATTTAAAGAAAGCTCTGGGAGTAACTGAAGATGAGTTTTTCGCTACTGGTGTTTCAATAGTTATTCATCCTAATCATCCCTGGGTACCAATTATTCACATGAATATCCGGTACTTTGAATTGACAAGCGATTCAGGAGAAGATTTGAGATGGTTTGGGGGTGGAATTGATCTTACTCCGCATTATGTGATTGAAGATGACGCGCGTTTTTTTCATACTTCATTAAAACATACTTGTGACCGGTTTCAGTCTGAATTTTACAACAAATTTAAAAAGTGGGCCGATGATTATTTCTATATAAAACACCGTGAAGAGACCAGAGGTGTAGGTGGTATATTTTATGATCGATTAACCCCAAAATCAACAGGCCTCGAGTGGCAAGATATTTTCGAATTTTCGAAGGCAGTAGGCAGGACTTTTTTGCCGGCCTATAACGAACTTATACAAAGAAATAGAAATAGATCATTTACTGAAGATCAAAAACTCTGGCAATTCCAGCGCCGGAGCCGATATGTTGAGTTTAACCTGGTCTATGACGCAGGTACAAAATTCGGTCTTGAAACCAATGGAAGAATTGAATCTATATTGATGAGTCTGCCTCCTCAGGCAAATTGGGTCTATGATTTTACTGCAAAAGAAGGTTCTGAGGAAGAAAAAACTCTCCAAATGCTTACAAAAGGAATTAATTGGGTTTCCTGATAGAATAGAACTATGGAAAAACTCTTTAAAATATCATCTGCTTTATTGTGTCTGATTTTAATTTCCTCCTGCAGCAATAGTCCTCTAAAAGGTAAGTGGCAGTACGATGGCGGTATTTATGATGGCAGAACACAGAAAGCCTCTAATGAATTTCAGATGCAAAGAACTTATGCTGCTGATACCTACGAAGCTTATATGCTTGAAGGCAACAATTCCCCCGAATTATATAATTCAGGTGTTTATGTAATCAACAGAGATAGTTTGCTAATTACCAGCAAGTTTAGTAGCCGTCCTTCACAAAATACGGATGTAACTATTGCCTATAAATTTATCGTAGATCAGGATAAATTGACAATTAATGGCGTTTTGCCAAATGGAATGATTGTCGAGGAGTACTGGAAAAGGATTAAGTAGTTCTGTTCACTCTTAAAGGCACTGTAAATTCACATATAATTGTAAAATTTGTGTGTAAAACAATTTTGTTTAAATTTTTTGTCATAAATTTAAACAATGAATTTATTTTCCATATCTCAGCTATCGCAATTCTCAGGAATTAAAGCCCATACAATCAGAATATGGGAGCAGAGGTATAATGCTCTAAGACCTGAGCGATCTAAGGGAAATACCAGATATTATGACGACCAACAGTTGAGACGTCTTCTTAATATTGTTAGTCTGATGGAACAAGGGCATAAAGTATCTCAATTATGTTCTATGAGTGATGAAACCTTATTCTCAATGATTCATAATTCCGGAAAAACCAGTTCTATTGATACTGCTGATTATTATATAAATCAGCTGATTGCTGCCGGGATGTCTTTTGACTCTGATCATTTTGAACATATTCTTTCTTTAAGTTTTTCAGCTTCCGGAATCAGGGATACTTATAAAAAGGTAATATATCCCTTAATGAATCGAATAGGTTTGCTGTGGGCCAGTGATGTGCTGCCAACCACAAGTGAGCATTTCATAAGCAATTTACTTTATCAAAAATTATCAGCAGCTATCGATTCTTTGCCCTTGGCTGTACCTACTAATAAAACCTGGTTGCTTTTTCTTCCTGAAAATGAATTTCATGAATTACCATTATTATATGCTAATTTTTTAATCAGGCTTTCAGGTGATAAAGTGATTTATTTGGGAAGTAATGTTCCAATAAAATCATTAAAATCAGCGATTGTTGACACAAAGCCTGATTTTTTATTGATGTTTTTAATTCATTTTGATTTGCCTGAACAGATTCAAAAAGATATTGAGAGTATAAATGAGTATTTTACAGGTGATAAAATATACCTTGCTGGTAATCAAAAATTAATTTCCAGTATCAAATACCCTTTGAATTCAGAATATCTGCATTCAGTCTCAGACATCGAAAGAGTACTTGGTCTCAGTGAAGTATTAAGCGGTAATTTAATAAGATAATGTCAAAAATTATTGTCATAGGATCAGGTTTTTCGGGTTTAAGCGCCGCTTCGTATTTGTCTGCAGCTGGGCATGAAGTACATGTTTACGAAAAAAATTCTAATGCCGGTGGACGTGCAAGGCAATTAAAAGAAGATGGGTATATTTTTGACATGGGTCCGAGCTGGTATTGGATGCCCGATGTTTTTGAAAAATTTTTCTCTGATTTTGGTTACAAAGTTTCTGACTTCTATCATCTTAAGCTCTTAAATCCATCTTTTGATATTGTATTCCCTGAATCTGAGGTCATTAGCATTCCTGAAAACTATACAGAGCTTTCCCAAATGTTCGAGTCAGTTGAAAAAGGTAGTTCCGTTCAGCTTGATAAATTCATGAATGAGGCCCAATTCAAGTATGAAACGGGTATGGGTAGTCTGGTTTATAAACCTGGATTGTCAATACTGGAATTTGCTGACTTAGATCTAATCAAAGGTACTTTCCGGCTCCAGGTTTTCAGTTCATTTAGAAAACATGTCAGAAAGTTTTTCAGTGATCCCAGATTGATTGCCTTAATGGAGTTTCCGGTACTATTTCTTGGCGCTATGCCACAGGATACTCCTGCATTATATAGTCTGATGAATTATGCAGGACTCAAACTTGGTACTTGGTACCCTGACGGTGGTTTTGGAAAAGTAATTGATGGTTTTTTAGAGGTCGCAAAACGAAATGGTACGAGCATTCACCTGGATTCTCCTGTCGAAAAAATAATCGTTGAAAACAACCTTACGACAGGAATAATAGTCAATGGCAATAGAATAAGCTGTGATGCGATAATCGCGTCGGCCGATTACCATCATGTTGAAAGCAAGTTGCTTGATCAGAAATACAGGAATTACGATGAAAAATATTGGGAAAAGAAGGTTTTTGCTCCCTCATGTCTTATTTTCTATATGGGCCTGAACAGGAAGATTAAAAAACTTAGCCATCACACACTTTTCTTTGATGAGGATCTGGAACTGCATTCCATAGAGATTTATAAAAAACCTCAATGGCCTGCAAAGCCCCTTTTTTATGTCTGTTGTCCTTCAAAGTCAGACGACAATATTGCACCGGAAGGTTACGAAAATTTATTCTTTTTGATGCCATTGGCTCCGGGCTTAACAGATACTGAGGATCTACGTGAAAAATATTTTGAAATAATGATCAAAAGGTTTAATAAGCATGTACAAGAAGATATCAGCTCGTCAATTGATTTCAAGAAATCCTACTGTACCAGTGATTTTGTCATTGATTATCATGCTTATAAAGGAAATGGTTATGGGCTTGCCAACACATTATTGCAAACAGCCAATCTTAAACCAAGTATTAGAAATAAGGTAGTGAAAAACCTTTTTTACACGGGGCAGCTTACAGTACCCGGTCCTGGAGTTCCACCATCGATTATTTCCGGGAAAGTGGCTGCCGGCCAATTGATTAAACATTTAAATTTCAATAAATGAAAGTCCTGTACGACAATCTTTCGGTTCAAATAAGTAAAATTACTACCCGTGCTTACAGCACAAGTTTTTCGTTGGGTATATATTGTCTGAATCACACTTTAAGAGATGCTGTTTATTCTATTTATGGTTTTGTGCGCCTTGCTGATGAAATTGTTGACAGCTTTGAGGGTTTTGACAAGAAAGATTTGTTAGCAAAATTTAAAACAGAGACATATGAGGCTATAGAAAAGCGTATTTCGTTAAATCCAATTCTAAATTCCTTTCAAAATGCGGTTCAACAGTACAATATTGGTATGGAGCTGGTTGAAACTTTTTTAAAAAGTATGGAAATGGATCTCGAAAAGGTTGATTATACTATTGAAAAGTATGAGCAATATATTTTAGGATCGGCAGAAGTAGTAGGTCTGATGTGCCTTCATGTGTTTACCGGTGGGGATTTGAAACAATTTAACGAGCTTAAACCCTATGCCATGAAACTTGGTTCTGCGTTTCAAAAAGTGAATTTTCTGAGAGATATGAAAGATGATCATCTGATTTTAGGACGAACCTATTTTCCTGATGTGGATATTTCTGAATTCACAGCAGCTGCCAAAGAACAGATAGAGCAGGATATAGAACATGATTTTCGCATCGCATTGAAAGGTATAAAATTACTTCCAAGTACCTCAAGAGGAGGGGTTTATATTGCTTATGTTTATTATAAATCTTTGTTCAATAAGATAAAGAAAATGCCACCCAAAAAAGTATTATCTGAGCGGGTCAGAATAAATAACGGTAAGAAACTTGGAATTATGGTAAATTGTATGGTTCAAAACAAACTAAATTGGGTGTGAGGTATTATCTGCTTTGTTTCTTTCTGATTTTGAACTCAGTGAGCTTAGCAAAAGTTCCGGAGATTGAAGATATCCGACTGCTATTTCATAAAGCAGGATCATCTCAAAAAGTCTGTGTAGAACTGATTGATCTCTTAGAACCCTACAATGACAAGAATAATGCACTGTTTTTAGGATACAAGGCAAGCGCTACCATGCTGATGGCCAAACATTTAATAAATCCTTTCAGTAAATTATCCTACTTCAAAAAGGGTAAAGTGATGCTTGAAAAAGCTATTCAGTTTGACCAGAATAATGTTGAGTTGAGATTTCTGAGGTACACAATTCAAACCAATGTGCCATCTTTCCTTAATTACAGTGAAAATAAGGATAATGACAAAGTGTTTTTGCATCAGTCAATAAACAAATTGAATGATCAAAAGCTCAAGAATATAATTATTGAATATCTAAAAAAAGCAAACTGATTATGAAGCTGACCGTTGAAGGAGCTGATGACTTAGTAATCCTGGTTGATCATCAGGATAATGAAACAGGTGTTCAGGATAAGATATCTGTTCATCAATTAGCACTCCTTCACAGGGCATTTTCTGTGTTTGTATTCAATTCTAAGGAAGAACTTATACTACAGCAAAGAGCGGATGGAAAATATCATTCTCCCGGACTCTGGACAAATACTTGTTGTAGCCATCCCAAACCTGGAGAAACGACGATTGATGCTTGTAATCGGAGATTAAGCGAAGAAATGGGTATGAGTTGCGATCTTGAGTTCAGTTTCAGTTTTATGTACAAATGTAAGTTTACAAATGGGTTAACCGAACATGAATTTGATCATGTTTATGTGGGCACTTCTGACGACCTACCCATTTTGAATAAAGCTGAAGTAAAAGATTGGAAGTACATTAATCTCAGTGATCTCGAAAAAGAAATTGAAACACAACCTGAAAAGTTTACAGAATGGCTTAAAATTTGCTTTCCTAAGCTTATCAAACATACTCAATCTTATCAAATCAAATCATGATATATTATTTAAAAACTGAACATCATTTACCTATAAGTATCGATGAAGCATGGGATTTCTTTTCATCTGCAAAAAATCTTGCACGAATTACTCCACCTGAAATGGATTTTAAGATTTTAAGTAGCCTTGATGACAAGAAAATTTATGAAGGAATGTTGATTGATTATATAGTCAAGCCTGTATTTGGAATTCCATTGAAATGGCAAACTGAAATTTTTAAAGTTAACAAGCCATACAGCTTTGCGGACAGGCAACTGAAAGGACCATACAAAATTTGGGAGCATACTCATACCTTTATCCCTCAGGAAAATGGAATCTTAATGAAGGATGAAATAAAATATCAGATTCCTTTCGGTATAATTGGGCAATTAGCTCATAGTATTTTCGTCAGGGAAAAGGTGAAAGATATCTTTCGGTACCGCGAAACTGCCCTCAACAAAATTTTTCGAAATTGAGATAATTCAGATCTTTTTGGATTAACTAATAAATTTGATACTATTAATACTACATATTTGATTGTTAAAATTGCAACATGAATTCTGATATCATTTCTAAAAAGAATATACTAATAACCGGTGCTAGTGGCCTGATAGGAACCAGACTTATTAAAAATCTCCTCGAAAAGGGTCATAATATCGCTGTACTTTCAAGACAAGGTTTAGATTTTAGGGGTGTAAAAGTTTATAACTGGGATATAGATAAACAATTGATCGATCTGCATGCTTTTGAGGGGATTGATACAATCATTCATCTTGCTGGTGCTGGTATTGCTGATAAACGTTGGACAAAACAGCGTAAGGAGGAAATTGTAGATAGTAGGATTAGGTCAACTCAATTATTATACAATACAATAGGTGCTATAAAAGCTCCTATTAAAACATTTATATCTGCTTCAGCAGTAGGTTATTATGGTGATCGAAGTGATCAAATACTTTATGAAGATAGTGAAAGTGGAACTGGTTTTTTGGCAGAATGTTGTAAACAATGGGAGAGCGCTGTAGATGAAGGATTGAAATTCGACATCAAGGTAGTTAAGTTAAGAATTGGCATTGTACTTTCAAAGCAAGGCGGCGCGCTTTCAGAACTGGCAAGGCCTGTAAGTTTTTTTGTTGGCGCTCCGTTGGGATCTGGAAAACAATGGATGCCATGGATTCACTTGACAGACTTAGTAGCGATTTTTGAAAAGGCAATCGAAAATCCTGCCTATTCAGGCACATTTAATGCTTGCACGCCATATCCGGTCACTAATTATGAGTTTACCAAAATATTGGCAAATAAACTGTTCAGACCGTTATGGCCTTTAAATGTTCCCGAGTTTATACTCAAGACTATGCTCGGTGAAATGAGTACCGTGATTCTTAACAGCACCAGAACATCGCCTCAAAAACTACTGGACATGGGCTTCCATTTCCGATATCAGGGGCTGGATGCCGCTTTATCTGAAATCTATTCACATTGATTCTGATTTTTTGATTGATGAAGAAGGAGATAAGTATTTGCTGGTTAAGAAGGGACTTACGATTAAATGATCAGGCAGCATTGTACCATGCTTTGAAGAGTAAGTATCCTGTTTTATTAATCTTTGTTTTTGATCCTGAAATTCTTGACAAACTACAGGATAAAGATGACAAAAGGCTTGCATTTATTCATCGTCAACTTACAAAGCTTAATTCTGAACTACATAAATATGGGTCTTCTCTCAAAGTTATGCATGATCAGGTTATCCTTGCTTTTGAAAAGTTAATTTCAGAATTTAATGTAAAGGAGGTTTACGCCAATCATGATTATGAGCCCTACGCCATAGATCGTGATTCAAAAGTCTTAGATTTTTTATCAAATAGAGGTATTCCATTCCATACTTTCAAGGATCAGGTAATTTTCGAGAGGACGGATATTATGAAATCGGATGGTACACCCTATACTGTTTTTACCCCATATTCCAGACGATGGAAGGAAGCTTTTTCCAAATCAAGCCTTGCGGAATATCCATCAGAAAGTTATTTGTCAAAATGCCTTCAATTAGAGCCTTTGTCAGTGCCCAATCTTGAAGATATAGGTTTTGTAGTGCCTCCTTTTGATTTACCATTATTCAATATATCAGAAACTCTTATCCGAAATTACGATTTAACACGCAACCTACATTCTGTAAATGGTACAAGTCAGATTAGTATACATTTACGGTTTGGAACATTAAGTATTCGTTATCTGGTAAAACTGGCTGTTCAGTGGAATGAACAATGGTTAAATGAATTGATCTGGCGCGAGTTTTTTATGATGATCCTTTATAATTACCCTCATGTTGTTCAAAATAGTTTCAAGAAAAAGTATGATCAGATTCAATGGAGGAATAACGAACAGGAATTTGAGGCCTGGTGCAGGGGAGAAACAGGTTATCCCATCGTGGATGCAGGTATGAGACAGTTAAATGAAACAGGCTTGATGCACAATAGGGTTCGAATGATTGTTGCGGGTTTTCTATGTAAGCATTTATTAATAGATTGGAGATGGGGAGAGGCCTATTTCGCACGGAAACTCCTTGATTATGAACTTTCTTCCAATAATGGCAACTGGCAATGGGCTTCAGGTAGTGGTTGTGATTCAGCACCATATTTCAGGATATTCAACCCTACAGCTCAAACCCTGAAATTTGATCCTAAACTTATCTATGTTAAAACTTGGATTAGTAATTTCAAAGTCGATTATCTGATGTCGATTGTGCAGCATGAATTTGCTAGAAAACGTGCTTTAGAATGTTACAAAATTGCCCTGAATGGGGCTATTAATCAGTAGTTAAATTTCTTTTCAGATCTTCTGTGGCTTAAATACTTTCGTTGTTTATTACTTCAGCCTTTATGTTCTGACCTCCTAATCTGCATGGTTTTAAGGACTGAATCTCAATTAATATTTTTTGAAACTGCCAGTTAAAACCGTGAAATTTGTTAACTTCGCATGGCTGAAAAGCAGTTTTATTTTAACAGTTAATTATTACTGTTTTAATATTAAATTAATTAATCAGAACTTAGGTGTAACATGGCTGAAGATACAGAAAACGATAATTTAGTACCACAGAACGATAGAATAATTCCAATAAATATAGAAGAGGAAATGAAGTCGGCATACATCGATTATTCGATGTCTGTTATTGTTTCCCGTGCTTTGCCGGATGTTCGTGATGGTCTTAAGCCTGTACACCGCCGTGTGCTCTATGGGATGCTTGATCTTGGCGTTACGAGCACCAAACCTCACAAGAAATCCGCACGTATTGTCGGGGATGTTTTAGGTAAATACCATCCGCATGGTGATTCTTCAGTTTATTTTGCAATGGTTCGTATGGCTCAGGACTGGAGTTTACGTTACCCAATGGTTGACGGACAAGGAAACTTTGGATCTATTGATGGAGATTCACCTGCAGCAATGCGTTATACTGAGGCAAGATTAAAAAAGCTTGCAGAAGAAATGCTTGCTGACATTAATAAGGAAACTGTTGATTTTCAGCTAAATTTTGATGATACTTTGGAGGAGCCAACAGTTCTTCCTTCACGCATTCCAAATCTACTGGTGAATGGTGCTTCAGGTATTGCAGTAGGAATGGCTACTAATATGCCTCCTCACAATTTAACTGAGGTTGTCAATGCAACAATTGCATACATTGAAAATAAAGATGTAACTGTGCTTGATTTAATGCAGCATGTTAAAGCTCCGGATTTCCCAACCGGAGGAATTATCTATGGTTATTCCGGAGTTCAGGAAGCATTTGAGACTGGCAGAGGCAGAATCGTAATGCGTGCTAAAGCCGAAATTGAAGTCCATAAGGGTGATCGTGAACGGATAATTGTGAACGAGATTCCATATCAGGTCAATAAAGCAAATATGATCGAGCAAACTGCCGGTCTTGTTAATGATAAAAAAATAGAAGGAATTTCCGAGATCAGGGATGAGTCTGACAGAGATGGAATGCGTATTGTTTATGAAATTAAACGTGATGCCAATGCCTCTGTTGTACTTAATAATCTCTTTAAATATACTGCTCTTCAAACTTCATTCAGTGTGAATAATATCGCTCTGGTAAATGGTCGGCCGATGATGTTAAATCTCAAAGATCTGATCAGGCATTTTGTTGACCACCGTCACGAGGTTGTTGTTCGAAGAACTAAATTTGATCTTTCTGAAGCCGAAAAAAGGGCTCACATCCTTGAAGGATTATTAATAGCACTTGATCATCTGGATGAAGTAATTAAATTGATCAGGGCTTCAAATAGTCCTGACGATGCACGAATTAGCTTAATGGAAAGCTTCAGTCTTTCTGATATTCAGGCAAGAGCTATCCTTGACATGACTCTTCGAAGATTAACGGGTCTTGAACGTGATAAGATTAAGGAAGAATATGCTGAGTTAATGAATACTATAGAGTATTTAAAATCAGTTTTGGCTGATGAAGGATTACGTATGCAAATTATTACCGATGAATTAATCGAAATACGCGATAAATTTGGGGATGAGCGACGTACTTCAATCACACATTCTGCAGAAGATATGAGGATGGAAGATTTTATTGTGGATGAAGAAGTTGTTATTACAATATCTCACGAAGGGTATATTAAAAGAACACCTTTAACCGAATATCGTAAGCAGGGTAGAGGAGGAAAAGGTTCAATGGGTTCCCAATCAAGGGATAAGGATTTTATTGAACACATACTGATTGCCACCAATCACAACTATATGCTCTTCTTTACAGAAACCGGTAAATGTTTCTGGTTAAGAGTGTTTGAGATACCTGAAGGAACCAGAACCAGTAAGGGTAGGGCAATACAGAATGTGATCAATATTCCAAAAGAGGAGAACATTAAAGCCTACATTAAGGTTGTTAACCTTAAAGACCAGGATTATCTTGAGAATAACTTTATAATCATGTGTACCAAGAAGGGCACGATCAAAAAGACTTCCCTTGAAGCTTATTCACGTCCAAGGGCAAACGGAATCAATGCAATTAATATCAATGAAGGTGATCAGCTTCTTGAAGCTTGTTTAACAACCGGAACCAGTGAAATTGTGATGGCTTTGCGATCTGGGCGTGCTATCAGATTCAATGAATCTACTGTTCGTCCAATGGGTCGTACAGCTACTGGAGTTCGCGGAATAACATTGGCAAATGTGAATGATGAGGTTGTTGGAATGATTAGTGTGAACAATCCGGAAGTAACTGTCCTGGTTGTTTCTGAAAAGGGATATGGAAAGCGTACGGATATCGATGATTATCGGGTAACTAATAGGGGAGGAAAAGGTGTCAAAACGATTAATGTAACCGAAAAAACAGGCGAACTGGTTGCTATTAAGGATGTTACGGATATTGATGATTTAATGATCATTAATAAATCGGGTATTGTGATTAGAATTGGGGTAAGTGATTTACGGGTTATGGGTAGAGCAACTCAGGGAGTGCGCCTGATTACTTTTAAAGGAGATGATTCAATCGCGTCCATTGCAAAAGTAGAACACGAAGAAGAAGAAGCTGACGAAACAGAATCTCCAGAAAATGAAACTGGAATAGATTTGAACTCAGAGGATCAGTAACCATAAACTGAATAATAAATGCATGTATAAGGTATTTATACTTTTTATATTCAATATCTTTTTGGCGTTGCTCAGTTTAAATGCTCAGACGCGGAATCAAGCCCTTGTAATTAAGGAAGCAATGAATAGTTTTGTCCAATATTCTGAGACTAAGGATATTAAAAAACTCGAAAATGCCCGAAAGCTAATTGATAATACTTTTAAAACTAAATCTGATTCGGCAGCCTTTAGGAATAACCTTGTAAAAAGTCTGGTTTATGCTACTCTTGCCAGAGTAGATTCAAATTTAAAGTACACTTATAAGAAGGACCCATTGGAGGAAACTTTGTTTTCTATGAAACGTGTGTATGGCTCAAAATTTGCTGAAGACGTACAGGATCAGATTTCTTACATAGAGACTCAGTTAAAGTTAAGCTATTTATACAGAGCCAACACCACGTTCAAAAACCGAAATTTTGCTGAGGCATTGAAATACTTTAGTATACTAGATACCATAGATAAAGACAACATTTCTGTTACACACAATCTCGCTCTTCTTTGTCAGGAAACTGGTAATTATCTTAGGTCAGCCGGATATTATGAGAAACTAATTGCGCAGAAGCCAAAGCAGGAGTATTTTATGGTGCTTGCGAATCTATATGAGTTGCTAAATGATGAAAAAAATACGACAAGAGTACTTTCTGAAGGAAGCAGACAATATCCTGCAAATCGCGATCTTGTTTTTAAACTGCTTAATAGTTTATTGATTAGAAATGATTACCTGGAAATAATTAAATTTACGAGTCAGGCTCTTAAATTAGATGAAAATAATATCAATTTGAACTATCTGGCAGGTTTTTCGCATGAAATGACCGGAAATGTGACGAAAGCTGAAGAGTATTACAAAGTGATTTTAACCATCAACCCAAACAATTATGAAGCAAATTTTGCGTTAGGATTGCTTTATCTTAACCTGTATCTTAAAGATAAAGAGCAAAGTGGTATGATGTATGTCTCAAAATATTACCTGAATAAAGCGAATGAAATTGATCCTAATGAATTAAAGACGCTTACATCATTATCAATATTATACAAGAATACTGGTGAACAAACAGAATTACAAAAAGTTAATAATAGAATAAACCAACTCAAATTAAATTAAAAACATGAAAATTAAATCTTTCATTTTGGCAGCTGTGTTTTCAGCTTCAACCCTGATGGTTTTTGCACAGAAAGGGGAAGTAGCCAGTGCCAGAACTAGTTATGAAAAGTTTATAGGATTAAAGGATGCCAACTCAATGTTACTGGCTCTCCCAAATCTTAAAGCTGCAAAAGTATCGATTGATAAAGCAGTGGTACATGCCAAAACCATTGAAGATCCTGCTGCATGGACTTACAAATCACTTATATACGGTGAAATGGCATTATTGGATACTGTTCCGGCTACATCTAAACCATTAATTGAGGAGGCAAAGGCAGCACATAAAAAAGCAACTGAGCTCGACAAAGCTGGTGAAAATAAGGCTAATCTTGAGAATGCCAATGGAACTATTTTTAGTCAGTATGAACTAAATCAGGGGGTTAAGGCTTATCAAGCAAGTAATTTTGCAGATGCATATACTGCTTTCAACAATGCATTGAATTACCGTCCGGGAGATACAACAATAACTTATTATGCCGGCTTATCTGCAATTAATTCAAAAAATTACAAAGCAGGTATTCAAAGCTATGAGGCTTTGATCAAAACCAATTTTTCTGCAAACAATCAAATTTATCTTGATTTATCCCGTCTTTATACAATGGAAGGTGATACTACAAGAGCCATTGCAGTTGCATCTGAAGGAGCAACAAAGTATAATGACACACAATTAGCAACACAAGAGATTGAGTTAAGCTTAATGTCAGGTAAACAAAAGGAAGTTATATCTAAAATCTCTGATCAGGCACAAAAAAATCCTGGAAATAAACTCTACCCATATTATTTGGGAATAGCTTATAGTACAATTGGAGAATCTGCTAAAGCAGAAGAAGCATATTTAAATGCTTTGAAAATTGATCCAAACTTTGCAGATGCAAGTACGAATATTGGAGGGATTATTTTGAATAAGGGCATTAATTTGTTTAACCAAGCAAACCAATTACCACAAAATCAGCAAAAGGAGTATGAGGCAGCAATTAAACTTGGTGAAGCAGAGCTTGAAAAAGCATTTCCATTTTTAATTAAGTCAAGTGAGTTGGATCCTAAATCACGTATTGCACTCGAAAATCTTAAGACATATTATATTATTAAGAGGAATCAGGAAAAAGTAACTGAGATCTCTGCCAAATTGGAGAAGCTTTAAATTCCATATCTATCCTTGTTTAAGCCTAAACAGATTCCTGTTTAGGCTTTTTTTATTTTCCTAATCTCAAATAGGACGGATATATTTAATATATATTTAACATAATATTAATTATAAGACAATATAATACAATTCAATATGTAGGTAATCCATATGGAAAAAGTAATCTGAATGAATTTTGAATAACTGGTATTAAAAATAATTTATTTGTTTTCAATCTATTTGAGTACCTTTGACATTATATTAATAAATAACACAATGCAAAAAGAAGGTACAGTAAAGTTTTTTAATGAAACTAAAGGATTCGGGTTTATCGTACCCGCAGAATCAGGTGATGAAGACGTTTTCGTTCACTCATCAGGTCTAATTGATCAAATTCGTGAGAACGATAAAGTTCAATACGAAGTAGAGCGTGGCAAAAAAGGCCTAAACGCTGTTAATGTGAAAGTTGTTTACTAAATCAACATAAACCATTTTAACAAAGAAAAGCATGTCGTGAGACATGCTTTTCCTGTTTTAAGGCAGTTCTAAGAGTAATTATAGTAAATCGTTGGCAAGATTAGCTAATTCACTGCGCTCACCTTTCTGTAGGGTAATATGCGCATACAATGGATGGTTCTTAGCCTTGTCAATCAGATAAGCTAAGCCATTACTCTCAGCATCGAGGTAAGGTGTATCGATCTGATATATATCTCCTGTAAAAACTATCTTTGTATCTTCTCCGGCTCTTGATATAATTGTTTTTATCTCATGTGGAGTAAGATTCTGAGCTTCATCAACAATAAAGAAAATTTTTGTCAGTGTTCTTCCCCGGATGTAAGCTAACGGAGCTATTGAAATTTTTTCATTTGAAATGAGTTCATCAATTTTGTCCTGAGCCTTTTCGTCAACAATCTGATCTTTTATAAACTTCAAATTATCCCATATTGGAGCCATGTAGGGATCTATTTTTGATTTTATATCTCCTGGTAAAAAGCCAATATCTTTATTGCTTAGTGGGACTATAGGTCTGGTGACAAATATCTGGCGATAATTCTTTCTTTGCTCCAAAGCGCTTGCCAAGGCCAGCAATGTTTTGCCGGTACCCGCATTTCCCTGAATGGTCACCAATTTAATTTCAGGGTTTAGTAAAGCATGAATTGCAAATGCCTGTTCTGGATTTCTGGGTACTATATTATAAACAGATTGATGAGATATATATTCCAATTTTTTATTTCTCGGATTATAGTATGCAGCAGCAATTTTATTTCTCCCATTTAGAATAAAAAAATGATTCTCGTGATTGGTTTTTATCTTAAAATCTGAAATGGGAAGATTTTTTTTTCTTATTAATTCATCAATAAGCTTATTAGGAACTTTTTCCTCTACTGACTTACCAGTATATAATTCCTCAACATTTTTGATCTTGCCAGTTTCATAATCTTCAGCATACAAATTAAGAGCTTTAGCCTTTAAACGTAAGCAGATGTCTTTTGAAACAAGAACTATTTTTTTTTTCGGGAATAGTTCCTGTAAATTAAGTGCGGAATTCAGAATCCGATGGTCAAATTTTCCTTCTCCAAAAATCTTTTCGGCATCAACACGGTTCGGTATATCATCCATTACAACCTTATAGCTTCCCCTGCCCTTTCCTTTTAATGGTGACCATTCATTGATCAGCTTGTTTTTGGAAAGTTCATCCATAAGCCTTATAAAGCTTCTTGCTTCATAATTTCGGGTATCATTTCCACTCTTGAGATTGTCAAGCTCTTCCAGAACCTGGATAGGAATAGCTACATCGTGCTCCTGAAAATTTTGAAACGCATTATGGTCATATAGAATTACCGAGGTATCCAGAACAAAGATCTTTTTATCAAAAACTTTACTAATATCTTTCGCCATTAATCAAAAATAAGGAAAAATTAACCCGAAGATGCCTGTAGAAATCAAATTTGTATAAAAACGAAAACGGAGACCTTCTTCTTGCGATTCGGATCTCCGTTTTCACTTTTTTGCAATCGTAACTGCTCAAAAGTATTAAGTTTTATTTACTATGATCAGTTCATCTCTTCAGTCTTTTCAAACTTTCAGCATCCGAAACTTCTTACTTTATCATCACATCCGTTCCGTAGAACGTTTGTAATATAGGTAATGCCTGTCTTTTCGATTTTATCCTCCAGCCATGATCTCACGATTTCCGGTCTGAATTGAAAATTAAATTATCCGAAATCTGATGAAGCCCGAAGGCTTCGGATTTTGATGGATATTGTTTCAGGCTATCAAAGTACTTCCGACTTAACAACACTAAGGTAGAGATAAAACCGCTCTTGTCAAGTAAAAACCAATTAAAATTCCCCACACTTTACCAACTTTTAATGGATGGTTTTCAACAATTTAAATCAGCGTAATAAATTAAAAATCAGTTATTTAACGACTATTTGGTTGGCTTATTGACATTCAATTATATCCGAATTTATCAACAAATGGTCATTTTATTGTAGATTATTAATTTTGAATAATGTTCTTTTATTGGCTAAGATGGGATCATTTTTGGAAATGATTTTTGGAGAACAGAATAGATTGCAAATAAGCAATCGACTTAAAATTAGGTTCAAAAGAAAACGGGAACCTTCCTCTTGCGATTTGGGTTCCCGTTTCAACTTTTTTTGCAATCGTAATTGCTCAAAAGCATAAGCTTTCAGAATTTAACCAGCTCGTTGTCCATCGTCTTTTCAAACTATGGTACCCGTAGCCTTTTACTTTAATTTGCAGGCAATCCGTAGATTGTATACAAGTTGTAGTAATGCCTGTCTTTTGGAACTCAGTCTTTAAGCTGGATATCTTTCGATATTTAGCTGTCCGGTCTTCGTTTATTTTATCCAGAATCTTTAGAGATCCGAAGACCAATAGATTTTAAGGATTTTTATCAGGCTGTCAAAGTACTTCGTTCTTATTAACACTAATGTATACACCAGGTGCATTCAGTGCAAATAAATATGCTTTTATTTATGAACAGTGTTTTAACATAAAATCAAATGTTATTAACAACCTGGAATTATCATTATCTGCATTTACCTGGGTGAAAATACAATCTTATCTAAAAAATGACTGAATACTTAACATAAGTTGAATTGCAGGTATTCCACAATTTATGATTTTTATTGAATTTTGATGCATGATTAATTTTCTTGATTTTGTATTCAGTCCTCAAATAGTTCATGATTTAATAATATTATAAGTTCATTTTCTTGAATAATAAGCTTGAATAAATTCCATACACGAATCTATAATCAATCGGATTAGGTATTTTTGTTGCTCATTCAGTATTCAATTTAATGAGGCAAACCCGGGAAATTAAGACATTTATTTTCAGCCAGTACTTTTCAGAGGGATTGCGTATTACTTTCGGAGTACTTCTCCCCTCTTTGGTTTTCTTTCATTTAGATCAGCTTCAAGTTGGGCTGACTATCTCATTAGGAGCTGTTTGTGTGAGTATCGCAGATAATCAGGGACCTATAAATCATAAGCGTAACGGGATGCTTATTTGCAGCATTTTCGTTTTTTTCACCACCCTGCTAACCGGCATGATAAATAAGTATCCAGTTCTCCTTGGTTTGGAAATTATTGTTTTATGTTTTTTTTATTCCATGTTCTCTGTTTATGGAAACCGTGCCTCATCAATTGGAACAGCAGCATTATTGGTAATGATACTTTCAATAGATCAGGATGTTACAGCTTTTAAAGGGGCCTGGGGAC
>CAYHGN010000052.1:11166-24188 GCA_964356005.1 uncultured Sphingobacterium sp. | reverse complement strand
AGAAAAAATATTTTTACTTAAAAGGTTAATTGTAAATATTCTGCACATAAGAGGAAAATTAGCTAATTATAGCCTGTGAAAAAGTGTTTATAGTGTACGCGGATTATTTAAACAGAGTTTTTTATGAAATCTTGCTGTGTTTGGTTTAGATTGAGTATTTTTTTTTGTTTTGAAAGCAGGGTCTGCTTCTCTTCGGTCCCGATAGTCCCGTGTTCTGCCGTAGTTTTTTGCATCATAGTTTGAAAATATTATGAAATTCAGTTTTGCAAAAAAGCGACAGCCGACACCCGGGTTTATTTTATAAAGGCTAATGGTCCTTCTGCCGGGCTCGCGCTGGCGCACGTGTGTGCTACTAAATTTAATTACTGGAACGCGCAGCAGCAGTGCGAGGCTATCCGTCCCAATGAAATACAGCACCGGGTAAAATAAACCTTGCCGGAGGAGGTATCTTCCGGCCAATGGTATTTCAATCAGAACGCAATCTCCCGCCGGAAATACCTCGGAGGAAAGGGCTGAACCAGCCTGTAAAACACTGGTATTGATTTCCAAAATCAAATCATCTTCGTTCCAAAGCTTATCCGGATAATTATAAGCTAATCTTATAAACTGCCTGATATCGATCTCAGCTTATTTAATCTCCTGGCAAAGTTCGATCATCACCCCATGAGCTGATTTTGGATGAATAAAACAAACCAGCTTATTGTCGGCTCCTTTTTTTGGAACATCATTCAATAATACGAAGCCTTCAGCCTTAAGTCGCGCCATTTCTTCTACAATGTTTTCAACAGCAAAAGCGATATGGTGAATCCCTTCTCCACGTTTCTCAATAAAGCCTGCTATCGCACTATCTGCTGAACTGGCTTCAAGCAGTTCAATCTTGCTTTCACCGACTATGAAAAACTCGGTAATTACATTTTCGGATGCAACTTCTTCCTTTTTATAGCTCTTGCAGCCTAATAAAGTCTCATAAAGAGGCCCTGCATCCTTCAGGGATCTGACGGCAATTCCGATATGTTCGATTTTGTCCATGAATCTGTTTTATGGCATAAAAATGACCATTTTATCTATACTTACATAGGCTAAAGTGCTAATTAAGCAGAAAATATTTGCATATCTTTGTATTATAAAAAAAAGAATAAAAATGAATTTGCCGATATACTTAGATAATAATGCAACTACTCCAATGGACCCAAGGGTTCTTGAGGCAATGTTACCCTACTTCAATGCTAAATTTGGCAATGCCGCAAGCAGGAATCACGCTTTTGGATGGGCTGCAGAAGAAGGTGTTGACTATGCCCGTGAGCAGGTTGCAAAGCTAATCGGAGCAAATGAAAAAGAGATTATTTTTACTTCAGGTGCAACAGAATCAGATAACCTTGCAATCAAGGGTGTTTTTGAAATGTACAAAGAAAAAGGTAATCATATCATTACCTGTGTCACTGAGCATAAGGCAGTTTTAGACGCCTGCAAACACATCGAAAAATTGGGTGGCCTGGTTACTTATCTTCCTGTTAAATCGGATGGTTTGATCGATCTTGCAGCGTTGGAAGCAGCGATGACAGAGAAAACAATATTGGTTGCGATCATGCATGCGAATAATGAAATTGGAGTAATCCAACCGATTAAAGAGATTTCTGCTATCGCTCACAAGCATGGAGCACTATTCATGACTGATGCAACGCAGACTGTCGGTAAAATTCCGGTGGATGTAAATGCTGATGGGATAGACCTGATGGCATTCACTGCGCACAAAATGTACGGACCAAAAGGAGTTGGAGCATTATATGTACGTCGTAAAAACCCAAGGGTAAAAGTAACCGCACAAATGGATGGCGGAGGGCATGAAAGAGGAATGCGTTCTGGAACTCTTAATGTACCCGGAATTGTTGGACTTGGTAAAGCCTGCGAACTATGCCGTCTGGAAATGGATGACGATGCAAAGCGCATATCAAAACTTCGTGATAAATTACAGACTTCACTTACAGTACTTGAAGAAAGTTATGTGAATGGAAACGTTAATCATCGTTTACCACATGTAGCCAATATTTCATTCAAGTATGTTGAGGGTGAAGGTTTGATGATGGCGATGAAGGATCTGGCTGTTTCTTCGGGATCTGCCTGTACATCAGCTTCTCTTGAGCCTTCGTATGTTTTAAAGAGCCTGGGCTTATCTGATGATCTGGCTCATTCATCAATACGTTTCGGTCTGGGCCGTTTTACAACAGAAGAAGAAGTAGATTTTGCAATAGAACAAACTTTAAAAGCAGTTAATCACCTTCGCGACCTTTCACCACTGTGGGAAATGTTTAAGGAAGGAATTGATTTGGATAAGATTGAGTGGGCAGAACACTAAACTGATTCTATAATTTGAAGATTTGAAGATTTGAAAATGGGCTTCAAACTGCATAAACAATACAAATCAATCATCTTCAAATTATCAAATTTTTAAATTTTTAAATTAAAATATTATGGCATATTCAGAAAAAGTAATAGATCACTACACTCACCCGCGTAATGTTGGTACACTTGATAAAAGCAGTGTAAAAGTAGGAACAGGTTTGGTAGGTGCACCCGAGTGCGGCGACGTAATGCGTCTGCAGATTGAGGTTGACGATAACCATATGATCACCGATGCAAAATTCAAAACTTTTGGTTGCGGATCGGCAATTGCATCTTCTTCCCTTGCGACTGAATGGTTGAAAGGAAAATCAATTGACGATGCGATGAAGATCGATAACATGGATATTGTAGAAGAGCTTGCCCTTCCACCGGTAAAAATCCATTGTTCTGTGTTGGCAGAAGATGCCATCAAAGCAGCGATCAATGATTACCGTGTAAAAAACGGACTGGAAGCATTAGCGTCAGCTAAATCACACCACTAATATTTTTACCCCTGGTAGGGATATTGAGGAAATCGAGAGAAAAAAATGGTAACAGTTACAGATAAAGCGAAAAGTAAAGTTGAAGAACTCATGAAAGAAAATGGGCTTGACGCCGGATATTTTCTTCGTGTTTCTGTTCAGGGAGGTGGATGTTCTGGTTTATCGTACAAAATGGACTTCGATAATGAAGAAAAACCGGGTGATCAGTTTTTTGAGGATCAGGGTATCCGGTTAGCATTGGATATGAAGTCATTTTTATATCTGGCGGGTACAGAACTTGATTTCTCAGATGGATTAAATGGTAAAGGATTTAATTTTCATAATCCAAACGCCTCCAGGACCTGCGGTTGCGGGGAAAGTTTTTCGGTATAATTCTAATTTTTAAGAATCTGTTGTACATAACAGATTGTATATCAATGCAAAAGGCTCTATTAAGAGCCTTTTGCATTTTAACGGGTAATCTGTTATACTTGTTAATTAAAAATTTCCCAAAATGCTCAAGATGAATCCAATAACAGCATCCACTACTGTTCCTGATTTGCTTCGGAATGTAGTCGGGTACGTCCACGATGAAAACACAAGCTTTTTAATGCACAAGGTTAAGGAAAGCTGGGTAGAGATTAGTTATAAACAGGTATTGGATACAGCTGATGCAATCTCGGCCTACTTTCTTGAGATGGGGATTAATAAGGGCGACCGTCTGGCACTGATTATTGAGAATTCAGTTGATTGGGTATTATATGATCAGGGAGTCCAGCAAATTGGTGCTGTTAATGTATCGGTCTATCCCACCCTATCCGAATCAGAAATTGAATATATCTTGAACGATTCTTCTGCTAAAACAATCCTGGCAGGAAATCCTTTTCTTTTCCGTAAAATAATTAAGATTGCCAATAACTGCCCTGAATTACAGCGCATCATCCCGGTATTTGATGATTATGAGAAATGCCTTCCCGAGAGAGGACTGAATGCCGGAGTAATCAGCTTCAGTAGCCTTATTGAAGAAGGAAAAAATGCACTTGAAATACAAGGAAAAAAAATTAAAGAAGCCCGGGGAGCAATTTTAGCGGGTGACCTTACCTCTCTGATCTACACCTCAGGCACTACAGGAATCCCAAAGGGTGTTATGTTAACCCATTCCAACTTTGTACAAAATGTCAAGGTTTGTCTGGAGCAGATCCCTGTGATCAATGAGAATGATCTTTTTCTATCCTTCCTGCCCCTATCTCATGTATTTGAGCGGACTGCTACCTACCATGTATGTTGTGCCGTAGGCAGTAAAATCGCTTTTGCTCAAAGTCTCGAACTTTTGGCAAAAAACATGGCAGAAGTGAAGCCTACAATTATGAGCTGTGTACCCCGTCTCCTTGAAAGGATTCATGATAAAGCAATGAAAAGCGGCACATCTGCCGGTGGCTTGAAATCCAAAATATTTCTTTGGTCGATTGAAACGGGGAAAGCCTACCGGGAAATTCAGGAGGCCGGAAAAACGCCGGGATTATTCCTGAGCATGAAGAAATCAATCGCAGAAAAGCTCGTTTTCAGTAAAATCAAGGAAAAAACAGGCGGTCGCTTAAAGTTCATGCTTTCGGGTGGAGCCGCATTGCCTAAAAATGTTGGTGAGTTTTTTGGGAACCTGGGTATTAAGATTCTGGAAGGATTCGGCCTGACCGAAACTTCGCCGGTTATGGCTGTAACAGAATATCATCGCCAGATTTATGGAACTGTTGGCCGGATTATTCCGGGCATTGAAGTCGCGATACAGGATGTGGAGAGCAAGAATATCCTGACCATACAGACGCATGATACATTTGATGAAAATTTTGAATGCCCTGAAGGCGAAATCATTGTGAGAGGGCATTGTGTGATGAGGGGATACTGGAATAAACCGCAGGAAACTGCTGAAGTTATTGATGCGGATGGCTGGTTCCATACCGGAGATATTGGACGTTATTACAGAGGCAACCTGCAGATCACTGACCGGATAAAAAATATGCTGGTTAACGCTTATGGCAAAAATATCTACCCCACCCCGGTTGAAAATACCTATCTGAAGAGCTCTAAGATTGAGCAGATTTTCCTGATCGGTGATAAAAGGGAGTATGTTACGGCCATTTTGATCCCATCGAAAGAAGTCCTGCAGGAAACCTTTCATTTGAATGAAGAATTTTTCCAGGAAAAAGATTCCTTCATCAGGGATCAGAAAATTCTGGACTGGCTGAATGAGGATATCCGAAAATACTCCTCTGAGCTTGCCAAATTTGAAAGAATGAAGTCCTTCCTGGTTAAGCGTACTCCATTTAGCATTGAAGAGGGGGAAATAACTCCTACGATGAAAGCTAAACGCAAGGTAATTGAGAATAAATACTCTGAGGATATCAGTGAGATGTATTTGCAGGATACAGAAGAAAGCTGAAAGCTGAAAGCCTAAAGCTAAAAGAACAAAGAACAAGGAACAAGGAGTAAAGACATTGAATATTCATTGAGAAATTGTACCTCTTTTGGCTTTGTTTTCCAGGAGACAAGCTACCTTAACGTGAACTCGACATAATATTTTAAAAACCGCATAGAAACATAGCATTTTATAGCTTCTAACATACATTTTAGACACTTTAGTCTTGAAGCATCGCTTCAATCTATGCGATTTACAATCTATGTTTCCTCTAAAGCATAATAAATTCAATCTATGTGGTTAAATATTAAACTTTAGATAGTTTAATATCGAACTCGCGTTATCTTAGCATTTTTGCGCTGAAAAGCCTATTTTTGCAGAAATTGAAAATAAATGAGCATCGGATTATCTGAACTGGAGATTTTGCGCCGGGAAGCCCTGGCAGAGCTACGTAAACTGGGTATTGACCCTTATCCTCCTGAAGCATTTGAAGTAAATGTCAATGCGCTGGACATTAAAAATAATTACGAGCGGGATAAAACTTCTTATAAGAACATCCGTTTTGCCGGCCGGATTATGAGCCGCAGAATAATGGGTAGTGCTTCCTTTGCCGAGTTACAGGATTCTACAGGCAGGATACAGGCCTATATCAACCGCGATGAGATTTGTCCGGGAGAAGATAAAACCCTTTACAATACCGTATTTAAAAAGCTGCTCGATATTGGCGATTTTGTGGGTGTCAGCGGATATGTTTTTACAACCAAGACAGGTGAAATCTCAATTCATGTAAGTGAAATGAAGATTCTGTCCAAATCCTTAAAACCCCTCCCTATCGTTAAGCGTGACGATGATGGCAATATCTACGACGGATTTACTGATCCGGAAATGCGCTACAGACAGCGTTATGTTGATCTGACCGTTAATCCGGATTTCAAACAAATCTTCATCAAACGATCAAAAGTGATCAATACCATGCGATCTTATTTTGATGATCAGGGATGGATGGAAGTGGAAACACCTATCCTCCAACCGATTCATGGTGGTGCAGCAGCCCGTCCCTTCAATACTCATCACAATACATTGGATATGCCGCTTTATCTGCGGATTGCAAATGAATTATATCTTAAAAGACTTATCGTTGCAGGCTTTGATGGGGTTTATGAGTTCGGTAAAATGTTCAGGAATGAAGGAATGGATCGCACCCATAACCCTGAATTCACCTCTATGGAGATATATGTTGCCTACAAGGATTATATCTGGATGATGGCGATGGTTGAGGAATGTCTTGAAAAGGTGGCATTGGCTGTACATGGAAAATCAACAATAAAGGTTGGAGAACATGAGATTGACTTTGCAGGTCCTTATGAAAAGTTGTCCATGTATGAGTCCATTGAAAAATTTACTGGGATCGATGTTTCGAACATGACTGAGGATGAATTACGTCATACCTGCAAGAAACTGAATATCGAAATTGATGCGACCATGGGCAGAGGCAAACTGATTGATGAAATTTTTAGCGAAAAAGTTGAAGAACATCTGATTCAGCCCACCTATATTACCGACTACCCAATTGAAATGACACCGCTTGCGAAAAAACACCGGCTTAAGGAAGGTCTGGTTGAGCGTTTTGAGCTATTTGTGATGGGCAAGGAGATAGCCAATGCCTATACCGAACTGAATGACCCCATCGATCAGCGTGAGCGCTTTGAAGATCAGCTTTTACTTGCGGGGCGGGGAGATGAAGAAGCAATGGCAATGGATGATGATTTTTTAAGGGCATTGGAGTATGGTATGCCACCCACCTCCGGACTTGGAATTGGAATTGACCGTCTGGTAATGTTAATGACCGATCAGAGTACAATTCAGGAGGTCTTGTTTTTCCCTCAGATGAGACCTGAAAAAAAGGCAAAAATAGCTTCTGCTGAAGATTTTATTGCCATTGGCATACCCGCTGAATGGGTTCCGGTGTTGAATAAAATGGGGTTTAAAACCGTTGAAGAACTGAAAGCAGGCAATCCGAATAAGGTATTCAACGACCTGGGTGGAATGCGTAAAAAAATGAAGCTGGAAATAGCGATGCCTTCGAAAGAGACTGTGCTGGAATGGTTTAGTTAACACAATCATAACATAAACATAAAGGCCGATTTGCTTTTTGCAGAGCGGCCTTTGTTATTTTTGATGTTCAACCATTGATATTATCATTATGAAAAATTCAAGTCTTGAAATCACTGAGCAGGAATACCTGATCAAATTGAACAAGGAAGATTATGATCTTTCTTTTATTCATCAACTTCTGAAACGGATACAATCGGAACAATATTTCTTTAATTCAAAGAGGAATTATGAAGAACCTGAGTTTGTAGGCAGTCAGCTTTGCTGCAGCGACTTCTCAATTCGTTTTGACAGTTTGAGAGATAAGTAAGGAAATTAAAAGGATTGGCGGTAATTGCGTTGCTGTACCGTGCGATCCATTTGTCCCATCTGATCTTTCATCATTTTAATCTGCTCAGCAAGCAATTTATTTTTATCAGCCTTCTTAGCCTCCTGCAGATAAATAGTTGCTTCACGTTTATTTCTTTTTGCCATTGCAATACCTGCCAAACTTAACTTGGCCAGTGCAATGTTATGGTCCATGGTCATGCCCATACTGATTGCTCTCTTAAAATATTTCTCAGACTGAAGTGGAGCTTTACGCGATTCGATTAGGCCAATCAAAAGGTTATAATAACCATGCTGACCTTTAAACAACTCAGTTTCGTAATTCTTGATACCTTTAAGCCATTCCCCTGCTTTATCCATATCATCTTTACGCAGAAAGTACTGAGCAATCAACATCTTCTCATGATAAAAGAAGGTTACTGCTACGAGAATGGAAACGAAAACCAATGGAATTCCCCATCCCCAAAAACCAAAAACCATTAATGTTACCGATGCACCCAATATTATGGCTGCAATTATCAATCTGATGAAATTAGGCATTGTCTTGTTATCTCTTAAATTTGTTGCAAATATCCGTTTATTTGAGCGTTTAACCAATATCTATCTGAGAAATTATGTCGTTAAAACTGGAGGAAAGCTGGAAGGGAGTTCTGGAAGCAGAATTTGAGAAAGAGTACATGAAAAATCTTCGTTTATTTCTTCAATCACAACAGGAACAAAAAAAAATAATATACCCCGGAAATAGTTTGATTTTTAATGCATTTAACCATACTCCATTTGATAAGGTAAAGGTTGTAATAATCGGACAAGACCCATATCATGGTGCCAGTCAGGCTCATGGTTTATCATTTTCAATACCGAAAGGAGTTCCTGTTCCACCCTCATTACAGAATATTTTCAAAGAGCTTAGGGCAGAATTTAAAGACTTCCAAATTCCAAAACATGGCGACCTGAGTTCATGGGCCGATCAGGGTGTTTTATTATTAAACGCTACCTTAACAGTGGAGGCCTTAAAGGCTGGTTCGCACCAAAATCAGGGATGGGAAAAATTCACTGATCAGGTAATTCAGACTCTTTCTGAGCAAAGGACAGGGATCGTATTTTTATTATGGGGTAAATATGCACAGGCAAAAGCCGGACTGATTGATCAGAATAAACATCAGGTATTGATGGCTGCGCATCCTTCACCATTTTCAGCATACAATGGATTCTTTGGATGTAATCACTTCATCAAGACCAATGAATATTTGGTGGAGAATGGGGGGAGGGGGATTGATTGGGGTAAATTAGCAAATGAGAAAATTAGCAAATGAGAAAATTAGCAAATTGGAGATTTTACTAATTACAAAATGAATTAATCCACTATTATTTTCTATAGAATTAGTAAACTAATCAATTACCAAATCTAGGCGCCTTGCCCATTAGCTAATTTCCTAATTATCTAATTTGCTAATTTACAAATTTAGTATTCCAAAGGCACCGCCGGCTCTTTCTTATTCGTCGACATGATCATCATAGTTTGAAAGGTTTTAACCACACTGATTTTGCTGATTTTATCCATAATCAGGCGCTCGTAAGATTTAATGTCTTTAACATAAGCTTTTAGCAGAAAATCACACTGACCGGTAACATGATGACACTCTGTGATTTCTTTGATCGCAGCAATTTCTTCCAGAAAAACCTGGATCGTATTATTTTTATGAAAATCAAGTTGTATCTGAATAAAGGTTTTTATACCCAGGCCCAGCAATTCTTCATCTACCAGTGCATGATAACTCTTGATAAAATGAGCCTGCTCCAGTTTTCTGACACGCTCCAGCGTTGGGGCCGGAGATAGACCTACTTCATGAGAAAGTTGCAAATTGGTAATCCTACCATTTTCCTGAAGAATCTTAAGAATCCTCAGATCTATTTTATCGAGTTCCAGTGCCATAATAAGCTCAAAAGTAAGGTATAAAAAGGAATAGCCAAATTTTATTTTAAAAAATGCTTATAAAATAGGCATATATTTCACAAACATCTTTTTAGATTAATCTAAATAAATTATTAGATTTGTTTAATTTTTAAGTTTATGCACTCATTTACAGAAGAAAACTATCTGAAAGCTATCTATCACCTGAGTGAAGGAAATATGGCTGCCGTCAGTACAAACCAAATTGCCGAAATGACCAATACCAAGGCTGCTTCGGTAACTGATATGCTTAAAAAACTGGCTGAAAAAAAGCTAATCAATTACATTAAATATCAGGGGGTTACGCTCACCAATACCGGAGTGAACGCAGCCGTGAATATCATTCGAAAGCACCGTTTATGGGAGGTTTTTCTGGTTGAAAAGCTTGGATTTAAATGGGATGAGGTTCATGATATTGCTGAGGAGTTGGAACATATCAATTCTGAAACACTGATAAACCGCCTGGATGACTTTCTTGGAAATCCGGTAGCCGACCCTCATGGTGACCCAATTCCCGACAGATCAGGCCTGATAAAACATAAAAAACTGGTTAAGATATCTGAAATGCAGACTGGCGAAAGCGGCACTGTTTCGGGAGTAAGCGAACATAGTTCGGTATTCCTCAAACTGCTTGAAAGATTGGGATTAACTCTGGGAACAAAAATAATTATCTCAGAACTGATTGAATTTGACGGGTCGATCATGCTCACAATCGATCAAAAAACTGAGCGGACTATCAGCCGTGAGGTTGCAAAAAATATATTGGTTATTCTATGAGCAATAAAAATTCAGAATCGCTGAGTGAGGTTCACGGTTCGGTAATTACCTCGGGTAAAACTGGTTGGCGTAAGTTGATGGCTTTCATCGGCCCCGCTTATCTGGTCAGTGTGGGTTATATGGATCCGGGCAACTGGGCGACTGATATTGCGGGAGGTAGTCAGTTTGGCTATAAACTGATCTGGGTCTTGCTGATGTCGAACCTGATGGCTTTATTACTTCAATCGCTCAGCGCCCGTTTGGGGATAGTCCGCGGGCTCGACCTGGCCCAGGCATCCAGAAATACCTATCCATCCTACATTAATTACCCGCTTTATGTTTTGGCTCAAATCGCCATTATTGCCTGCGATCTTGCTGAGATTATTGGAATGGCAATAGGATTGAATTTGCTTTTCGGACTTCCGCTGATTTGGGGGGTTTCAATAACTATTCTGGACACCTTTCTGCTGCTCTTCCTGATGAATAAGGGGATGCGAATGATGGAGGTCTTCATTGTATCGATGGTATTTATTGTAGGGATTTCCTTTTTAACAGAAATGTTCATTGTTAAACCCTTAATAGGTGAAGTATTGAGTGGGTTTGCACCTTCTATGTTATCAGGAAATGCACTTTACATAGCAATTGGAATCATTGGAGCGACGGTAATGCCCCATAATCTGTATCTGCATTCTTCTCTGGTACAGACCAGAAAAATTGAACGTACTGCGAAAGGAATAAAAGACTCCTTAAAATACAACCTGATCGACACAACCATTGCCTTAAATCTTGCATTCTTCGTTAATGCAGCGATCCTGATACTGGCTGCTACCGCATTTTACAAAAACGGCTTATTTGAGGTTGCTGAGATACAGGATGCTTATAAATTATTGGATAATATTTTCGGCTCCGTAGCCCCTACCCTTTTCGCGATTGCCCTGATCGCTTCCGGACAGAGCTCTACAATTACAGGAACACTCGCCGGGCAAATTGTGATGGAAGGTCACCTGAATCTACGGATACAGCCCTGGATCAGGCGATTGCTGACCCGTCTGCTCGCAATTATTCCTGCATTCTTTACGATAATGTTTTTCGGAGAGGAAGCTTTAGGCAGCTTACTCATATTAAGTCAGGTTGTACTGAGTTTGCAACTTGGCTTTGCAGTGATTCCATTGATTCATTTCAACTCCGACAGGCAAAAAATGAAGGAATACACAATCAAAACCTGGGTTAAAATACTGGCATGGTTATCTGCACTGATCATTGTCAGCCTGAATGTTCAGCTTGTGATTGAGGAGATCGGTTCCTGGCTTAGCAGCTCCACACTTAGCGTTTGGTGGATTTATTTACTTGTAATTCCTCTGGTAATAACTATCGGTATATTATTATTGTATGTATTTCTAATGCCTTTTTTCAGGAAACAAGACCGAAAAATATCCAATGTTCCGCATGGAGAAGCTCTTGAAATCGGAGAACTTGAACAGGTGGAATATAAAAAGATCGGTATCACTGTTGATTTTTCGAAGAATGACAGAAATACATTTCGCCATGCCCTGATTCAGGGTGGAAAACATGCTGAGTATTACCTGATTCATATTGTTGAAACCGCAGCAGCAAGATTTCATGGCGAAATAGTACTCGACCATGAAACGCAAAGTGATACCGACAATCTTGAAAAATATCAGCAAAATCTAAAGGATCTCGGCTATCAGGCTCATATTGAGATCGGTTATGGTACCGCTGCGAAAGCGATTTCACAGCTAGTGAAAGCTAAAAGTCTGGATTTACTAGTTATGGGCGCTCATGGGCATAAAGGCATCAGCGACCTGATCTTTGGAACCACTGTGGATACGGTACGGCATAATGTGAATATTCCGATTATGATTGTTAAGTGAGATGGGGGATGAGGTCGGAAATCTGAAGTCTGTGATCGGAGATATGAGATATGAGATATTCCCAAAACTGAAATGAATTAAAATCGTTCGAAAACTATTAGTTTTCTGCTACTTTTTCGAGCATATTCAGCATAGAGCGCGGGGATAGGAATCCATCGTGCTGGTAAATAATCTCATTCTTAATATTAAGAACAGTGATTGTGGGATAGGAAACCTGACCATTTTTCGTACCCAGTTCTCTGGCCAGTTCATGAAGTCCGGCTTTATGTTTAAAGCTTCTGCCTGCAAAAAATATAGCCTGCTTATCTTCGGCGTCAAGAAATACAGTATAGAATTTCTCATTCAATAGTACAGCCACCTTGTTGTCTTTGGTCATTGTATTTTTCATGGCATGGCAGTATTTGCACCAGCTTGTCATGATCAGCACCACCATTGGTTTAGGCGCCTTGTCCTGAAAACTTTTGATCTCTTCAAATTTAACAATACGATTTTGGGCTGACAGATGAGAAACCTGAATCAGCATAAAAATGAATATAGTCAGTACTCTTAGCATTTCATTTGATGATTAAACGTACACCCAGAAATCCTCTGATCCCCTGGTTGGGAGCATAAACATATCCAGGATCAAATGTTAATGCATAAAGATTCGCCGGACCGGGAATTACATTTCCGGAATGATCAGTCTGGACTTCCTTATCAAAAGGATCATT
>CAYHGN010000052.1:6698-11066 GCA_964356005.1 uncultured Sphingobacterium sp. | reverse complement strand
AGTTTATAGGAAATCCCCCATGTACCAGTCCACTTTTCATTGAGAAAAGGCCGGATTCTTTGACCTGAGCTTTCATTTTTAGAAAATACTTCCAGTAGAGAAGTCCCGGCAATAATCTTAAGACCGTTTGTAAATGTCATATCAAAATTGGCACTCAAACCACGTGAGACTGCATATCCCTGTAAATTACTGTAAATAATCTGGTTTGGATTACTCAAATAATCAGGGATGATCTGGTTGTTAAAATGGGTATACCAGGCTGAAGCATCTATCCCAATAAAACTTCCGCTTTTGAAATAGATCTTTTTTATAAAGTTCAGATTTGCATTATAACTTCTTTCCGGTTTCAGTTGTTCTGAAACTACTACTTCTCTTGATCCTGTAAGAGCAGCATGTTCTTCGGTAAACAGACTTACTACCCTGAAACCCGTACCTGTGTTTAAACGGAGAATATTATTTTCATTGAGGATCCATTTGTATGCAAATCTTGGAGTCAGAATATTTCCATGGATGGAATTATAGTCGTATCTCATTCCAAGCAAAAGTTTATGCTTTTCTGCGAGAGCAATTTCATCCTGCACAAAGATCCCGGGAAGCCATACCTGATCTGCCTTATTAATTCCGTTAAGTAATGCCGTTGCCGGAGTGTTATCATCGTACACAGTATATCTCAGGGCTGTTCCAATCAGCAGATCATGATTTTTTAGTTTCTTATCCCAACTTAATTGTCCAAATGCAATCTTTTGCCTGGCATCGTAAACGGTATTCCCATAAACCGAATTCTGATCATGGTCATTCAAAGACCATGAAAACATGACAGATTCTTTCAGGGGAAGTTGATAAGTTCCCAGCATTTCCCATCGGTTGGTGTAGATACTCTCTCCATATCGGTCTGAACCTCCCCTGTAAGCCTTATCCCAGGTGATATCACCACCCCAGCGGTCTTCATAATTATATCTTGCCGCCAGACTGAACTGCCTGTTTTTCTTTCGGTTAAAATTCCATTTCTGAAACACTGAAATCCTATCCTGAAGGGTTACATCAGTAAAAAGGTCCCTGTTATTATCGATCCGGTTTCCATATTTAAAATAATTGATCCCTGTCAGCACTTCAGCTTTTTTACCGGCAGCAATCTTAAAACCCAAATCAGTATTTAACTCTCCCCAGGAAGTTGAAAAAACATCACCTGAAAATGCCGGTGCATTCTGAGGCCTTTTGGTAATGATGTTAATCAAACCTCCCACTGCTTCAGAACCATAAAGTGATGAGGCCGGTCCTTTTACAATCTCTACACGCTCAATTAAAGCATTGGGTATACCAGAAAGTCCGTAAACAGATGAAAGTCCACTGACTATTGGCATTCCATCTATTAAAATCATCGTATATGGGCCCTCCAGACCATTTATATGAATATCACCGGTATTGCAAATATTACAATTTAACTGGGGCCTGACTCCATTTACATTCTGCAAGGCATCAAAAACAGAGGGTGTAGGGTTTTTTCTGAAGAATGCAGGGCTATAGACTTCAACGGGTACCGGGCTCGCCAGTCGTCTGACCTCTTTCATGGTTCCGGTTACTACAAATTCTTCGATAGCAGATTCTGACTCTTCCAAATCAACAATAAGATTTACAGTTTCGTTTTCCCTGAGAGTAAGCTCCTTTTTGAAAGGACTGTAACCGAGGGCTGAAAAACTTATGATGTATTTACCTGCGCTAAGCTTTGAAATAGAATAATTCCCCAGAGAGTCGCTTGTTGTTCCGATTTTGCTATTGAGCACCTTTATTGAGGTAAATGCAACCGGATTCTGGCCAGATTTCACCAATCCGATCAGAACTGATGTCTGCGCATTTACTGTTAAAACAAACCCGAACAATATAATTGAAAGAATAAACAACCTCATTTATTAAATATTAGATCGCCAAAAATACAATTTTAGATTGATCTAAAAATATTATTATATTAATTTAAAAAAATATTTTGATAATAGGAAACTATGAAAATTCCGGTTATGGATTTTCTTTCGGATATTTGCAGGCATGTCGGGTGGAATAAATATTAAGAACAAGAGAGCGTATTTCGAGTATCATATACTTGAAACCTATACAGCCGGTTTAAAATTGCTTGGAACTGAAATAAAATCGATACGTGAAGGAAAGGCTGATATCAATGATGCCTTCTGTACCTTTTTTGACGGTAATCTCTATGTAAGGAATATGCAGATTGCAGAATACTCTCATGGTTCCTTTTACAACCATGAAGCCAAACGCGACAGGGCTTTGCTTCTGAACAAAAAGGAAATTGCGAAACTCCGGACAAAAATCGAAGAAAAAGGTTTTACCATTATCCCCTTAAAAATCTTCACTTCAGAACGGGGATTTGCGAAACTGGAGATTGGCCTGGCACAGGGTAAAAAGATCTACGACAAGCGCGAAACGCTCAAGGACCGGGATGCAAAACTGGAGATGAGCAGGGCGATGAAACGATAATTGGTTATCTGTTATCTGTTGCCTGTTGTATATCAATTACGAATTATCAATTACGAATTATCAATTGTCAACTGTCAACTATCAATTAATTACCACGCTTTTTCTCCCACCAGCGGCACAAACCTAAACGTATCCAAAGAAATCCGTTCATAGTCCTTTTCACTGACCCTGAGCACAGTAATCATTTTTTGAGAATTTTCATCACCCACCGGGATAACCAGAATTCCTCCGATTTTTAATTGTTTGAGCATTATTTCAGGCACCAGAGGGGCTCCTGCAGTTACAATAATCTTATCGTATGGCGCATGCCCGGCAATCCCTTTTGATCCATCACCAAAAAAGAATTCAGCATGATAACCAATATGTGGCAAAACCTGACTGGTGCGTTTGTATAGATTTTCCTGACGCTCGATGGTGTACACCTTTGCCCCAAGTTCCAGAAGAATACAGGTTTGATAGCCTGATCCGGTGCCGATCTCCAGCACTTTATCACCGGTTTTAATATGCAAAAGTTCTGTCTGGTAGGCTACGGTATAAGGTTGGGAGATGGTTTGTCCGGCGCCAATTGGAAAAGCAATGTCTTTATAGGCCTGTGTCCAGAATGTTTCGTCAAAAAAATAATGTCTCGGGACCTTTCCAATTGCTTTTAATACATTTTCATCGGCTATACCCTTGTCTCTGAGTAATTCAACCAATTTTTTACGGGCTCCCTTTTCGCGGTAGCTATCAACTAATTTATGTGCCATTGCTCTTCAAAAATAGTCTTATGAAGGCAGTTTTTTTAAATAAATGGAGAATTAATTAATCAAAGAATTTTAATAAGGATCAACATCAATGTGGATGTAAACACCCTTATTTGAGGGCAGTGAGTCGAAGTTCCTGAGAATTTGTTGCAATGCTTCTTTAATCTTCTGTATAGAAACTCCCTCCTTCTCCACCTTGATCAGAATAGTCTGTATATAATAATTCCTGATACGGCTGATCAAGGGTGCTTCCGGTCCCAATATCCGGTCACCAAACTGAGATCTCAATACTTTAGCCAGAGAATCTGAAATGACTACCAGTTTAGAAAGATCTTTATGCTTCACATCCAATTGAATAAGACGGTACAGTGGTGGGTAGTGAAAATTTCTCCGCTCCAGAATTTCAGTATCAAACATCTCCTCATAATCTCCCCTGATCACCTGGCTGATGATACGATGGCTGGTATCATAGGCCTGAATAATAACCTTGCCCTGTTTTGCACGCCTTCCTGCCCGTCCTGAAACCTGAGCTAACATCTGAAAACTACGCTCAAATGCCCTGAAATCAGGATAATTTAACATACTGTCGGCACTGATAATCCCAATTGTACTTACATTTCCAAAATCGAGTCCTTTAGCAACCATTTGTGTACCTACCAGGATATCGATCTTACCCTCTTCAAAATCATTCAGCAGAATCTGAAAACTATTCCTGGTTCGCGTTGAGTCGAGATCCATACGGGCAATTTTCGCATCCGTAAAGATCCGCTGCAGTTCATCTTCTATCTTTTCGGTACCGAAGCCCTTTTGCTCTATCCGTGTGGAACCGCAAGCAGGACAGGCTTGCAATACATCCTGTTTATATCCGCAATAGTGGCAATGAAGTTTTGCACTGCTTTTATGAAAAGTGAGACTAACATCACAATTAATGCATTTTGGTGTAAATCCACAGGTAGTACAAAGTAAAACAGGGGTATATCCACGACGGTTCTGAAAAAGAATCACCTGTTCCTTGCGGGATAATGCCGCTTTAATTTCATTTACCAAAACTGTGGTAAAATGCGATTGCATAGTTTTCCTTTTGGTTTCTTCAGCTATACTCACCACTTCAATTACAGGTGATTTTACGCCCCCA
>CAYHGN010000052.1:0-6598 GCA_964356005.1 uncultured Sphingobacterium sp. | reverse complement strand
TTTGGTTTCTTCAGCTATACTCACCACTTCAATTACAGGTGATTTTACGCCCCCATACCTGCCTTTTAAGGTCACAAAACCATACTTCCTGATCTTTGCATTGTAAAAACTCTCCAGGCTCGGAGTTGCTGAGCCTAAAACTATCTTAGCCCCATGCAGGTGTGAAAGATAAATGGCAGTATCCCGGGCATGGTATCGCGGAGCAGGGTCATATTGTTTGTAAGAAGATTCATGTTCCTCGTCGACAATGATCAGTCCCAGATCCTTAAACGGCAGGAAAATAGATGATCTCGCGCCGAGAATCATTTTATACTCACCTTTTAATACTTTTTGCCAGACTTCAGCGCGCTCATTATCATTAAAGCGGGAATGATAAACTCCAATCTGCCCGCCAAAATGTTCACGTAAGCGTTCAATAACCTGTGTGGTTAAAGCAATCTCAGGTAAAAGATATAGTGTTTGCTTATCTTCAAGTAACATTTGCTCAATCAAACGGATGTAAATTTGTGTTTTACCGGAAGATGTTTCGCCATAAAGCAAAACCACATCCTTCTCTACCAAATGTTCTCTGATCTCTCCCAATGCAGTCTCCTGAGCATCATTCAATTTGAAATCATGCAGGGTTTCGAGTTCTTCAGCACTCAGGCGACTCACCACTTTATCTTCCTGAATAAAAATCTCCTTTTCAATCAGCGTTTTTAAGGCCGCTGGACCGCTTCCACTGACTTCCAGAAGATCAGCTTTAGAAATTTCCGACTGCTGTTTTTCAAGTTTAAAATATGCCAGTAAAATTTCAAGTTGCTTGGGTGCCCGTTCAAGAATTTCGAATAAAGCCCTTCGGTTTTCGGATTCCTTGTATTGGGGGTGAAGGCTAATAAAGGACTTCTTCTTGGGCTTAAACTTTTCAGTTATCTCCTCTGATATTATGATAATATTTTTCTCGAAAAGAGCTCTGAGTATCGGAAAAACTGTTTTTTGTCCGAGTAATTTACTGATCTCACTTACCTTAAGTTCTGATTGAATATCAAGAGCATCAATAATTAAGAACTCTTTATCAGAAAGTTCTGACTTTTCGAATTCAGTTGAATGATTCAGAATAACACGGGTTTCGCTCGCAAGTTTGAGAGCTGAAGGAAGTGCAGCCTGCATCACCTCACCAATATGACACAGGTAATAATCAGACATCCACTTCCATAATTTTAATTGAAACTCATTCACAATAGGCTGATCATCAAGAACATCAATGATATATTTAGCCTCATAAAATTTGGGGGGAGTTTCAGATACCAGATAAACAATTGCAGTATAAATTTTGGCCCTGCCGAACTGTACAACCACCCGCTTCCCGATTGCAATAGCCCCGGTCATTTCTGAAGGAACCCGGTACGTATAGGTTTTCGGTATCGCTAAGGGCAAAACCACCTCTATGAAAAGAGTTTTCCTTTCAATGCCATCTGTTTTATTAAACTCAAGCATTATTTACTCTTTATTGCGAAGAAAATCAGGCTTAACCAACCCAGAATAAAAAATAAACCGCCGATTGGAGTAAGCGGTCCAAGAACCGAAAGCTGTGTGACATTCAGTATTTCCTTTGTAGAAATAAGATATAAGGAACCCGAAAAAAGCAAAATTCCGAGAGAAAAGAACCATGCAGCAAAATTTTTAGTCTTATTAGCCGGAAGTATTGCTACGAAAAGCAGCGCAAATGTATGATAGAAGTGATAACTTACAGCAGTTTTCCAAACCTCTAATCCAGATGGATCAAGAAGAGATTTTAAAGCATGTGCACCGAAAGCTCCTAAAATAACAGCCAGAATGCCAAACACAGAAGCGACAATAATTACCTGTTTGTTCATAATGTTATATTAGATTGCTAATTTAACAAACATGTTTGCAATTCTTCTGTGATGACATAAAAATTTAAATTTGCTAAAAGCACATATTGATGAAGAAAATAATAGGAATTACGACGGCATTAGTCCTTACAGTGATTTCTCTTGCATATTTATACTTTTCGAATCTCAACGTTAGCAGCCGGAATAATGACCGTGTACTTTCTGAAATTCCTGCCAATGCATCCCTTATTTTTCAATACCCAAACGACAAAAGCTTGTATGATATCTTTTCAGATTATACCGTTTTCGATACAATCATAGGTAGTCAGTCTAAAAAAGAATTGGCCTGGTTAAAAGCTCTTCTGATCAGTAATAAGGATCTGTCTGAGCTAAGTGATGGTCAAAAGGTCTTTTTGTCTTTCCATCCTGTCAAAACCGATAGTGTTCACTTTTTATGGTCAATTCAATTAAAACAGAATCTGACTATCGATGAGCTCAAAAATAAGCTCTCTGGACTTTCGGAAATCAGAACCTCTGTCACAGATAAATCAGGCAATGCTATTTTAGAAATTAGTACTAATGAACTGAATCGGCCTTTTTATCTCTCAATTGATAAAGGGATTGCAAGAGGAAGTTTCTCCACTGAACTTATCCAACAGAGTATTGACAACAAAACAGAGAAAATAAGTCTGGCATTTATAAAAGAGATCCAAAGCGGTCTGAACAAAGACGCCAATGCATTAGCCCATCTTTTTATAAATTACAATCAACCCGGCTTTCTCAAACCCTATTTCAGGCGGAAATTGATTGAAAATATGGAGCTTTTCGACAGCTTTTCCGGTTATTCAAGTCTCGAACTGAATTACAAAACTGATGTGATGATGTTTAATGGAATAAGCAGAATATCACCCGTAAAAGAAAGCTACATTCCAATCTTTCTTAATCAGAAACCAGTTAAAAATACGATTAAGCTTGTAATGCCCTATAATACAGCAAGTTCAATTGCCTATGGAATCTCGGATTATACAAAATATAAAAAAGACCTGGATCAGGTACTTGAAGCCAGAGCTGAACTCGATACGCTCGACAGGCAAATGGAAACCATAAAATCTGAAACAGGTATAAATACTCAAAGGGATATGATAAAATTATGGGCTAAGGAAATGAGTACCCTTCATCTTTCAACTTCCGAGAGCCTGGGAATAATAAAAGTAAGTGATGGTAGTAAACTTCAGTTCTTACTTGACCCAATGAGTTCATTTTATTCACCTACAGTGAGAAGGATGAATTACAGCAATCTATTCTATTTTTATTTGGGAGATCCAATGAAAAGATATGCTAAACCATTCTTTACTATTACAGACAACCTCCTTATCCTTTCAAATTCACCTGCAAGTATTCAGCATTTTTTAAATGATTACAATTCCGGGCGTTTACTTCATAAAACTGAAGCATATGTTCAATTCGATCAATTGGTTGCCGATCAGAGTAATGTTTCTTTTGCACTATATTTAAACAATGCAGAAATTTTGTTAAGAAACTCGCTCAAAAGCAATTATAGTCAGATTTTTAGAAGTAAAAATTATGGCTTAAAAGATCTTTATGCAATGTCTTATCAGCTGACAAGTAACAGTGAATATTTTTTTACTAATTTTTACACGGCTTACAAAAATATTAAGACAGCATCTGAGCCTGATTTATTCGTAGATAGTACTGGAAGCAATTAATTACACCATGATTTTAAGCCGGAACAACTCTTTTATATTAAAACTATCTCTTGTACTTATTTTGTTTATCGGGTTAGGAAAAACCTGCTATTCTCAGCAATATTCTCTTTATAACAGTCGAACCTTATATGACAGTTTCGAAAATCCATCTCAAAGAGCTTATCAGGTAGATACAAGTCGTCGTTTTGCATTCAATTTCCTTATTCCAACAATTAGTCTAAATTCGACATTTTCTGGTCCGGCAGAATCTGCATTCAAATCCCTCATATATGATGGTGTATTTAATGGCCGTGATATCACTTTGGGTGAGAACAGAATGAATACCTTGAGCTTAAGTTCGAATAATTACATTGCGATGCTGCGCGTATTGAAGGCTGTGAAAAAGTACAAAGAAATGGGTATAAGCTGGCAGATTCGAAATGATTCGAGAATAAGAATAACTAATGATGTTTTTGCAATTTTTGACGATTACCGGGTATTCAATGCCAGCAACCTCAGTAATCTGTTTAATGTTAATGGATACAATCAATCCTATCATCAGTTCAGTTTTGTATACCGGCAGAATTATACCAAACGCTTTTCAGTAGGCGCAAAGTTTAGCTTGTTGAGTGGAATAAGTTATACCTCATTGAAAGTTGATAAATCTGAAATTAATATGGACGAGGTAGCTGATGTGTTTGATGTTTCAGTAAAAGGGCAACTCAGGTCGAGCTTCAAATTTGATGACTTTCAAAGACAAATGCTTAACCCAAATTTTAAAAATCCGGGGCTCTCAATTACAGCCGGTGCTTCTTATCGCCTTCGGAATGGTTGGTCAATATTAGGAAATATGAAGGATATTGGTTTTATTAAATGGAATAAGGAAGCTTATGAATATGAGTTTGATACCGGACAAATCATTATTCAAAATGCCTCAAACTCAAGCGCGGATGACCGACTAGCGGACAGTCTGGATACCCAGATAAGTCAAGCTTCTATAAACAAATCTTATGCAAGTATGATCAATGGTAAGGCTGAATTAATGCTTAGCAAGGAATTTGGAAATTATAAACCAAACCTTATACTTTCCAAAAGTATTTACTATGGTGGCGGAGATTTGGTTCTTGTTAATAATTACCACTTAAAAAACCATGTTCTTACTGCATCTGCTGCCTATAACACAACCGGAATATTGCAGATAGGTGGGCAGTATATGATTAAAACCCCTAATGTTGAATTCTACATAGGAAGTGATCAGCTTTTAAAAAGCTATGAAATGTTAAGAAATTATACCAAAAGTACATCTCCTTACACAAGTGGGTATACCGGTGTCTCATTTTATATGGGATTCGGTTTAAAATTCGGAAGTATTTTGGAGCATCGGGCTAATGCGACTAAAATCACAGGATTCAGGAAAAATCCTATCGGTAAATTTATAAAAGGATTGGTTGGAAAAAAAGATTAAGCATTACTCTTTGTGGATTTCGTGACCAGAAAGTCCTTTAAATAAAACGGCTCAAAATAAGCTACATTCTCAGTCTGGCTATTTTTGAACTTACTGCATGCAGCTAAGTTGAGATCTTCTGCCGAGTTTGTAAAATCAAGGAATCTAATATTACTTTGATCTGAAAATAATTCCTTGAACTTTGCGGCACCATCTCCAAACAAAATCAGATTTTTGCTTTTAAATTGCTCAAAAGAAGAAGCATCCACAATCTTTGCGCTCACTGGTTCAATTACTTTGAGATCCTGTTGAAAAATACCCGTATAAACTTCCATCCTTCTGGCATCAATCATCGGAATCAGCAAAGCTGAATCCTGAATATCGTTTTTAGACAACAGACCCGATACCATGGCCTCGAGAGTGTCAATGCCAAGCAATGGAATATCAAGGGCATAACAGAGACCCTTTGCAGTTGAAACCCCTATCCTAAGTCCTGTATATGATCCTGGTCCCTTACTTACTGCAATGGCTTTCAGGTCTGAATATTTTTTACCATTATTGGCCATCAACTCCTCTATGAATAACGTGATGTGGCTGGCATGGATATTACGTTCATTTGCTTCTTTGACAGCAATGATTTTTCCATTTTCACTCAAAGCCACCGAACAACTGCTTGTAGCAGTTTCAAGAAGTAAAATTAGTTGGTCATTCATAGATACAAAGGAGCGAAATTATGGACAAAGAAAAAACTCATGGAACCGGATCATGCCCGTGTCCGCCCCATGGATGGCATCGACCGATCCGCTGTATGGTTAGCCAGCCACCCTTAAAAGGTCCATGTTTCTGAATTGCCTCAATCCCATAGTGAGAGCAGGTGGGGGTAAAACGGCAAGACTTCCCAAGTATTGGAGAAATCAGATTCTGGTAAATCCAGATCAGAAACAGAAAAAACGCGGAGAAGACTGATTTAACTGCCCTTATCAACATGACTACTCAGGTATAATTTCTTTAAACGGAGCAAAGCATCCTTAAACTTCTTTTCCAAAAATGCATACTCTCCTATTTCATTGCCTATATAAGTAATTCCCAGGATTAATCCGGCTGAATGTTCATCTAGAAATGGAAAAAGAAATTCAGATTTATGAATGCGATATAATTCGCGAATTCTACGCTTAAGCAGGTTACGGTCAACCGCACGCTTAAATCTCTTTTTCGGGACACTGATCAAAACCTGTACCGGATGTACAGAATTGGCAACTTCACTAAGCCAAATAATGCGGAAGGGATAAACTAAAAAAGAAGAACCGTCAGTAAAAAGCTTTTCTATAAGCTTAACATTACATAACCGTTCTTCTTTTTTAAAACTGTACATTTTGACTGTTATTTAGCCTGATTTACAAGCAGATTTTGATCTGCGTAATTCGTAAGGCTACGAAAACACAATCAAAATTATGCTTTATGGCGACGCTCGTCTGAGACAGATAGTCTTCTTCTACCTTTAGCTCTTCTTGATGCTAATACTCTTCTTCCGTTTGCACTGCTCATGCGCTCTCTAAACCCGTGCTTATTTCTTCTTTTTCTTTGAGAAGGCTGGAATGTTCTTTTCATGACTT
>CAYHGN010000051.1:12761-24265 GCA_964356005.1 uncultured Sphingobacterium sp. | reverse complement strand
AACGAACTTGTTTAAAACAAAAAAGTCGGAAGATTTTTCTTCCGACCATGACTGGGATTTCTCCCGTCCTTTGATAACAACCTAAAGATTTTCGCCCCTTTAATTAGGGACAATATCGATAATTACTGTTCTGTTATAGAAACGCTCTTCGGGAGTGTTATTATCAAATGGTGAATGATTGATATCCTCTCCAAATCCAATGGTTTCGTAACGTACGTTTCTCTTGCCCGCAGCGTTCAAAGCACGCTCAATGATTTTTTGAGTTTGCATAGCTCTGTTTTCAGACAAGGTATTGTTATATTCATCAGATCCGATAATGTCAGTATGACCATGAATAATCACTCTCGAACCATCTGTAATCAGAGGTACCACTGTTTCAACAATGAATTTCTCATAAGAATCAATCGTTCTGGTCTTGTCAAAATCAAATAAAATACTAAAACGATATGCTTTTTCCAGGGTCTCGGTTTGACGCTCCAGACGGACCGTGCTTTCTTTCCTGACTGTTAAACCATTCTTGGTCTCACCTGTCATCACTACCCTGTAATTTCCTACAGCACGATCGCCCAAAATATTCTTACCCGGTACACTAACCACATCTCTGGTATAAGGACCCAAATGCTGGGTATTACCCTGATCATTTGAAATGTCCATTGACCATGTTTTCAGAATTTCTTTAGCTCCGCCAACCTGGAATACCACATGGCTGTCCATAGGATCAATCTGAATTGCTTCTATGTTAACTGGCTTCATCATCCCGCCCCCAACTTCAAGCATCAATTCCGGTGAAGAACTAACTATATCTACACGACGATCTCCTTCTCTTAGAAGGGTAAGCTCTTTTTTACCACCCGGTTGTTCTGATGGAATTAATGGCTTGGTACGACCATCTGTTGTAATGCGGTTTGCATCAATACCAAATCTGTCAACCAGATAATATTTGATCGCTTCTGCGAATTCTTTACCCTCTTTTGGACCTTTTAATGAAGCTCCGCTTAATGAAATACTGCTTCCAGGATTTGAGCGCATACGATCACCGGTGATATTCAAAATATTATGATAAACGTTCATCTGACGTGCAGAACGACCGCTCATACTTTCAGTTTGAACACTTTGCAATTGTACCTCTCTGAATGAATTAGCCTGATCTTTACTCAGCATAACATAACGATTCGGTATTTGAGATGAACCTTCATCAAAAAATACATAGTTACGCAAAGGAAGGGTTTCGCTTACCTGACGCTTCAATGGAACATATTTAGGTGCCCGAACCGTAAAGGTAACATCACGTACAGGGACAACTACCTGAGGAACCTCCTCTATAATAGCAGCAGCTTTTCCTTTTCCGAATTTAATGGCTGCACCGATTCTAAGTGTTGAAACCGACCAGCTTTCAATGGTACGGGTATCTTGACCAAAATATGGATGATAGGAAACAAAAGGAGCTAAAACAGCCTTATTTGCATTACTGGAAGGAGAAAGCTGGAATTCATATCCAACTCCAATCTGGCCTGATAAAAGCGTTTTACGGATGGCACTAAACTCCCCTTGTGAATCAGGTTGTTTCTCCTGAGTATACCAGAAATCTTTCGCAAGATTAAAGGCTACACGTGGACCTGCAAAGAAGTACAGATTTGATTTCGGTGAGCCTAAACGTAAACTAGGTTCAACTGTTATATAACTTAGGTTAGTTTCAAGTGTAGCCGGGCAATCGCAGGGTGCGATCACACCATCAAACTCTCCGCCACGGCCATCATAGCCTATATTCAGCATTCCTCCCCAATATGGTCCAGGGCGAAATTCCATCAAAAATGAACCAAAGGGTTTAACACCTTCACCTTTGTGAAAGGCTGTTGGAACAAATAATGCATTATTCATTCTTTGAGTTGTTCCATCGTAAAAATTGAAATTGGCAGCTCCCGATAATCCGAACCACCAGGTGGGCTGCGAGGTCTGAGCCCCGGCCTTATTTTGGGCAATGATTATCATCAATAATATGATGACCCATCGCTGCAGTGTTTTATGTTTTGTTGACATGAGATTTCTTTTTGATAATTTGTGTGAAATATATTCGTTTGTAATCCCCCCAACTATGTCCGGGGGGATTTATTGAATTTGTTATGGCTTAATTACTGTACTTGCGTTCAAAGTCACAGCTGTTTGTGCCAGTAACCTACCCGTAAGTCTTGAACCCGTATTCATGGAAACAAGAGTTTTACTCAGGATATTTCCACTAACATTTGCATTTGAGCCTATTGTTGCCTGCCCAGATACCACCCAGAAGATGTTTTTAGCTTGCGCTCCACCTAATAATGTGATTTTCGCATTATTATTAATGGTCAGGTTCTGTGCAATCTGGAATACCCATGTATCATTTGGACCACCTGTAAGTGTTACTCCGGCACTGGTTACTAAAACACCAGTACTCCATTTGTAAAGTCCCGGAGGAAGAATCCTTCCGCTGATATCACCGGCATACAGACCAACAATTGGCGCTGGTGTTGTCAGACCATTTGCAGTAGTAAACGCAGTTTCCATATCACTAACCGCTGTGGTCATCTTGGCTGGCGTAGGAGCTGCATAATCAGCTGCATAGGCTTTGCCAATAACAATTGGCGTATGTGAAGACTGCCCGTTCGTATCCATAATCAAACCAAAGCCTGTCATAGCAGTTGCAGCTATAGGACTAACACCAATATCACCTGTTATTGATGTTACACCGGTTGTTGAGATCCCTGCTTTAGAAAGAATTGCAAAGTCTCCTGCTGTTCCAAGATTTACAGCTGTTGGACCAACTGGAGGAAGTGCTGTAAAGTTAGCTGTGATATTTTTATTGGCATTCATGGTCACAGTTAAAGGACTCACTGTACCTGTAGCATCTCCGCTCCAGGATGAGAAGGAATAACCTGTGGCTGGTGTAGCGGTTAAAACTACAGTGCTACCACTGGTATAGGTTGGCTGGTTGGCAACTTTTGTAACCGAACCATTCACTGCATTAACAGTAAGTGTATACGAGTTAACAGGAATCGCTGTGAAATTAGCCGTAATAGTTTTATTACTGGTCATGTTAACAGTAAGCGGATTCGCTGTACCTGTAGCATCTCCTGTCCATGAGGAGAAAACGTAGCCTGCAGCAGGAGTTGCTGTTAGCACTACATTACTTCCGTGATTGTAATTAGGCTGGTCAGGTGCTTTTGAAACTGAACCATTTACTGCATTAACAGTTAAGGTATAAGTATTCAATAAGAAATTAGCAACCAAAGTTCTGTTTGCACTTAAAGCAAAGGTATAGTTCGGACTTGCAGAAACTACCGCTCCGCTTGCCAGATCCGTCCAATTTGTAAAGGTATATCCTGTATTTGCAACAGAACTTATGGTAACAGATGTTCCAGCTGGGTAAGCACCCTCACCATCTGTGGTTCCACCTGCAGCAGGACTTGATGATAGAAGGACTGCAAATTGTGCAGCGGGAATTGCCCTGAAGTTGGCAACAAATGTTCTGTTTGCATTTAATGTGAACTGAATGTTTGAGCTTGTAGAAACCCTTACCCCATTTTCTGTCCAGTCAACAAAGGTATAACCTGCGTTTACTCTTGCTGATACGGTTACACTCGAACCTGCATCAAACGAACCCGCACCAATGGTTGTTCCACCTGCAACCGGATTAGCAGACAATGCCACAGCAAATTGACCAATTGGAATAGGTTCAAAATTCGCAATGAGTGTTCGGTTTCCATTCATAGTGAACTGGTAACTTGCACTGTTAGATACTGCCGGACCATTGTCAGACTCTGTCCAGTTAAGGAATGTATAGCCTGCTGCTGGTACAGCATTTACTGTTACTACAGAACTCTGAGCAAATGCTCCGCCTCCTGTTACTGTTCCACCAGCAATTGGATCTGCTGAAACCGAAAGAACAGGAATTGTAGTAAATGTCCAGATATAATCAGCTACCATTGCAGTACGTAATGTATCTGTAACAGATTTGCTTATAGTTCCAGTGTAGGTTGTAAATGGCAAAAGATCCACATCCGGATCAAATGTAAAAACAGCAGCATTTGTTGTTGGTGCAATTTTTCCTGAAATTTGGGTTGTTCCTTGCCTTATAACAAATGTTGAATTGGTAATGGTCGAGGCCTTCATTACCGTATTAAATGTCGCCGTTATTACCTTATTAAGCGGCACATTAACAGCCTTATCAATCGGATCAGTAGTAACCGTCGGACATAATCCAACAACCTCACCTGTAAAATCATCTTTCTTACATCCTGCAAGAAAGGCTACAAAAAGTAAGGCCATAAAGGTTATGGATTTACTCATTGCAAAATAGCCTTTGCTTTCACGCAACTGAGGGCTATCATTTGAAACAGTAATTTTTTTCTTCATCTTATGTTTTTTAATAGGTTTCTATTAGCCCGGCAGTTTGAATTAGACAAACCTCAGGACTAATCAAAAGTATTGGTAAAGTCAAATACAGATGTTATAAAATTCTGTGAATAACTTACATAGTTCACACATTTTGTTGAAGGAGAGGGCTGCTGGCAGTAATGTGTTTATATTGGGAGGGTGTAATTCCGGTTATTTTTTTGAACTGTGTGGATAGATGTGCCACGCTACTGAAGTGCAATATCCAGGAAATTTGAGTTAGGGTTAATTCATTATAAAAAATCATTTCTTTTACCCGCTCAATTCTGGTTTTAATTATAAATTGCTCAATGGTTGATCCGGTAGTTTCAGAAAATATATTTGCGAGATAGGTATAATCAAAATCCAGCTTTTTACTCAAATAATCTGAAAAATTGGTTTTTAGAGGGGCATCAAAACTATAAACTAATTCATTAATGGTATGCTTGATTTTTTCGACGAGGATGGTCTTTTTGTTATCTATTAATTCAAGTCCGGAACTTAATAAGGCGAGTCTGAAATTATTAAGCTGCTCAACACTTGGAATATTAGTAGTTTTAACCCTACCCAGCTCTATTTCATGATAATAAATTCCAAGTTTTTCAAGCTCGATTTTTACAATCATCTTGCAGCGGACACAAACCATATTTTTTATAAAGATATCCATCGACCTTACTAAAGCAAATGGAGTGCCCCGTAAAATCTCTACCACTAAAATTGAGAAAGCATGTATTCTGAAATCCTTTACCTGGAATAATTATTTTAATAAAACGGCAGTAAATTATAGTTTAAGTATAAATATTATCTTAAATAGATATTATATATTCTTTAAATTAATAATTGTGTATTGAATTTAGAACAATACTGAGATGCTTCAAAATCTTAACATTGTTCTGAATAATGGAAATTGTGTATTCATTTTACTATACATACGCTAAAAACAAATGAGAGGAATTAATATAGTTATGACTATTTCATTACTCCAATACCCTGTCCCTCAAATCCTGGAAATAATCGTTTCTTGTCGATGATTTGAAGATGTCGTGCTGCAAGCTCTGAAAAAATACTTCTAAAATCGGTAGTAACCGCAAGGTCCCTTCCATCCTCCAGATTTTCTGGAGCAAGGGTATCCACTTTCCCATGTACAATACCCCCGTTTACATCATTGCCTAATATAAAATTACAGGATGCACGACCATGGTCGGTACCACCTGTACCATTTTGCTTCACTGTTCTTCCAAATTCGGTCATGGTCATTACGGTAAGGTCATCCTGATAAAGTTCCATATCCTTCCAGAATGCGATGATACTTTGACTCAGATCAGTCACATTTCTTGCAAATGCCCCATTTGCTGTACCCTGGTTAAAGTGGGTATCCCAACCGCCTGATTCAGCAAATGCAACTTCCAGTCCTACATCCATTTTGATCAGTTGAGCGATCTGTTTTAGAGAATTACCAAGGGGACTATTTGGATAAATGACATTGTTAGCTGTTTTGTAATTTTTCACATCTGTCTTCTGGAGCATTTTAACTGCATCAAAGCTGTCTCTACCGGTTGTTTTTAATAATCCTGAAGCGGTTTGGTCATAAAGTTCTTCAAAGCTTTTTGAAATACTGTTGGTGCTCATCGGATTAGCCCGAAGCTGGATTGAAAAATCCTGCAGATTGCTTATTGCTAAGGCAGGCATATCTCCATAAAAAGAGCGGGGCATCGATGATGTAAGACTTACTGCCTGAAATGGTGTAGCTTCATGTCCGAGCAATCCGACAGCTCTGTTCAACCAGCCACTGGATGTACCTTTACTAAAAGGTGTTCCTGATTCCATGTAATCCTGAGCATCAAAATGTGAGCGGGTATTATTAGGCGAGCCCATTCCATGAACGATAGCCAGACGCTTTTCGCGAAAAGCAGATTCAAATTCCTGCATTGCAGGATGTAAACCGAATCGACCATCCAGATCAATTAGTGAAGGAATATTACCGCTTTTGGATGCCTGCATAAATAAGCTGGGTCTGGCGGCCTTAAGGAATTGATCATTAAAAGGGCTAACAGCCATCAAGCCATCCATAGCTCCGCGCTGAAATATGCTTACAAGAATTTTCCTTCTCTTAAAAAGTGCAGGTTCATGCACAAGATTGGCTGCCTGAGCCATAAATGCAGGTATTCCTCCAATCCCAATCCCGAAAAGTGTGAGACCTCCTGCTTTTAAAAATACTTTTCTTGATATCATGATCTGGTAATATTATATCACTTCCTTTGAAACTCGGGAGAACCTAGAATAATCCCAACTACCTGTGCAAGCATCAAATTTCCTGTATTTAATGATTGTCCCTGACTGTATGAACTATTTCCATTAATGGATTTACTTTCTTTTGGTTGTATTCCATCATTCATTTGCTGAGCATCTTCGTTTACCATTATTGGCTTTGGCTGTTGCACAACATTAAGAGATGCAGCCCTTTCAACTTTCTTAAGAAGCTCAGGATCTTTTAACATCGGAATTAAACGTGAAATCGTTTTTTCGAGATCCCGTTCAGGAAGAATTAATTCACTATATTGTTGTAAGGCGGATTCAGCACTCTCAGGCTCTCTGTTTTTATTCAATGTAAGCAAATTCAACCTGACTCCCGGAATCCGCTGTGAAGCAAGTGCAAGTCCAAAATTCATTCTGTTCAGCAAAGAACCCGTATTGATCCAATATTGTCCCTTATCCGGGAAACCGGTCGGAGCCTGATAAAAATACATTTTCTGACCCATTCTACTGATCCAGTTGTTTAACTGAAATGGTTGATTAACATCAGCATCTAAACCGCGTACAGCGCTGACAGCCAGTTCAAAAGGAGATTTTGTCTTTTCACGTATGGCTTCAGCAGACCAGAATTCAGGAGAAGTTACCATACGCATGAGAACTGCAGAAATATCACCATCCTTTTGCTTAAAAGTTTCTGCCATCTTTTTAATCAAAGTTTCAGATGGATTATCATTGACAAAGCGAACTGCTAATTTACGGGAGATGAATCTTGCTGTTGAAGTATGATTTGCTAGCATTTTTAAAAGTTCAAGGCCCTCTTCGTATCCACCATTTGCAGGAAATTTTTTATCCAGAACTATTTTTTCTCCTCTGTCATGCCTATTCGCGGCAAAAAGAAAATCTCCCTCTATTTTGAATCCTCTTTTCTTCAAGTTCTCAATACCTACCTTTTCAATCATGCTTCGCAGTGGATTTCCGTACGCATTATCCATCGGGTAAACCGACCAGCCGGTAAGAACCCGAGCGGCCTGAGTAACATCAGATTGGGTGTAACCTCCATCTACTCCCATCGTGTGCAGTTCCATTAATTCACGGGCATAGTTTTCATTCAATCCTTGATTTTTTCTGTTCTGCTGTACTTTTTTCAAAGCCTGAGCTCTCATAGAATTGGTGTCGGCCATTTGCATCCTTGCATTAGTCTGCAATTGACTACGGACATTATCACTAAGAGGCATTGCTATACTCTCATTTGTTCCCGAACTACTGAAATTATCAAGAAAAAAGAGCATGGCCGGAGATTTAGCCGTGGCAATTAGCAAATCTTCAAAGCTACCGCTGACCTTAGGTCTGATCACATCCCGTTCATAAGCCGGTATATATTCAGCGCAAATATTTTTTGTAATTGAAACATTAAAATGGTTGAACCAGAAATCTGTTAAAACTTCCTGAAGTTGATTGTTACTATATACCGCTCTTAAAATCTTTTGATTAACAAGTTGCCTGAATAGTTCTGTTTGCGGTTTATAACCCTTTTCACGCATGTATTCTGCCAGAGTTACACGATACTTTTTCATATCCGACAAATTAACCGAATCCTTGTTAATCAGGCCATCTTTTATTGCCATACGTAGAACCTGTGCATTCTTGGGAAAGAGTTTAACAACTTCAGCATTGCTGAGATTGATTGCATCATAAGAGCTAAGCCTTTTATTCAGCTCATCATCCTTTTGGCCGGCAGTCAATTGCTGGGAAAACCATTTCTCCAATCCGATATTGACAAGTTCATCTAAATCACCGGGACGGGCACCGAACGTAAATCGATTTATTAAATGTGCGGCAGCCTGTCGTTCTGTCAAACCAGCCTTTTTGTAGGGGAATTTTATAACCGTAGGTTCAGCAACTTTGAATGATGAACCTACAGATATGCAAAGAGCAAGGAAAAATGGCAGATAAAAGTATTTCAGTATATTTTTCATTTGTTTACCCGAATTTGTTCATTATGACTCTTTAAATCTTTTAAGGATTAATCGTTTGGTAAATAATTTAGTTTGGTAAATAATTTAGTTTACTAAATTACCAATTGATGATAAAAGCATTTTAAAATATAGCCTCATAATCATCAAAGGATAATAATCAGAACGGCAAATAAAATATTGAATTAAATTTTTAACATATTCCACAATTTATACTAAAAATGGATTAAATTCATGTTTTCCAGCCATTATTTGACATTGCTACAGGCCAGAAGATCAATTTTATTGAAAACTCGATATTAAAAATTAAAAATGAAAATCAAATCCATAATTTTAACTGCTTATTTTATCGCTATTGCTTTTCAATCCGTTGCTCAAATTGCTGGTAAATGGAGTTTAGACAAGGCTGATTTATGGCAAAAAGACCATCCATGGGTCAATGGAGCCAATTTTATTCCAAGCAGCGCAATCAACCAGCTGGAGATGTGGCAGGCTTCCAGTTTTGATCCTCAAACAATCGATCGTGAGCTCGGATGGGCTGCAGGAATCGGTTTTAATACCATGCGCGTTTATTTACACAGTCTGGCGTACAAACAAGACCCTGCTGGCTTTAAAAGCAGGATCAATCAATACCTAAGTATTGCTGATAAACATAAAATCAAAACCATTTTCGTATTTTTTGACGATTGCTGGAATAAAATTGGGATAATCGGGAAACAACCTGCTCCTAAACCGGGAATACATAATTCAGGCTGGGTCCAGGATCCGGGCGACCCGAATTACAAGGAGACTGAGAACTTTCCTGCACTCGAAACTTATGTAAAGGATGTATTAGGTCATTTTTCAAGGGATAAGCGTATTCTTCTATGGGATTTATACAATGAACCGGGCAATTCAGGGAAACTGGAAAGTTCGCTGCCACTCTTAACCAGGGTATTCGAATGGGCAAGGCAGGTTAATCCGGAGCAGCCATTATCTGTCGGACTCTGGAGATGGGATTTTGAGAAACTAAATACATTTCAGGTCCTGAATTCCGACATCATAACCTATCATGATTATGAAGCAGCAGAATGGCATAAACGAGTTCTGCAAGTTTTAAAAACACATGGCAGACCCATGATCTGTACTGAATACATGGCAAGAACCAATAACAGCACCTTCGCCAATACAATGCCCATCTTGCAAAAAGAGAATATTGGCGCCATTAATTGGGGACTGGTAGCCGGTAAAACAAATACGATTTATGCCTGGGATAAACCCATCAAGGATGGTGCTCAACCCGAATTATGGTTTCACGACATTTTCTGGCCGGATGGCAGACCTTATCGTAAAGAAGAAACTGATCTCATCAAAAAACTGAATAACAAATAAAGCCTAAATCTGATTAAAGGATTAAATTTGTTACTGTAATAGCATCCTCGATTTTTAGATATGAGTATAAATTCAATTAATCCGACAAACGGACAAGTAATTCATTCATATCAAGCGCATACCTCAAAGGAAATTAGTAAAATTATTACAAGCACTCATCAAGCCTGGGAAAAATGGAAAGAAAGCCAGTTTTCACTACGAAGTAAGCTATTATGTGATGTGGCTAAGATCCTGCGTAGCAGAAAAGAGGAGCTCGCTGTACTTATGGCCATTGAAATGGGAAAACCACTGCAGGGAGGGCGTGCAGAAATTGAAAAATGTGCGGATGTTTGTGAATACTATGCAAAAAACGCAGAAGAATTCTTAAAAGATGAACTGGTCGATACCGATGCACTAAAAAGTTATGTAAGCTTCCAGTCTTTGGGAATTGTACTGGCAATCATGCCCTGGAATTTCCCCTTCTGGCAGGTTTTTCGTTTTCTTGCACCCGCACTGATGGCCGGGAATGCTGCATTATTGAAACATGCATCCAATGTTTTCGGCTGCGCCATTGAAATTGAGAAGATAATCATTGAGGCAGGTTTCCCTGAAAATCTGTTCCGAACATTACTAATACCCGGGAATGAAGTAGATCAAGTGATTGAAAATCCGCTTGTTCGGGCGATTACTCTTACCGGAAGTACTGAAGCGGGTAAAAAAGTAGCGGCAAAAGCAGCCTCCATGCTCAAAAAATCTGTTCTGGAACTTGGAGGTAGCGATCCCTATCTGATACTTGAAGATGCTGACCTCGAACTTGCTACAGAAAGCTGTGTAAACAGTCGGCTGATCAATAGCGGACAAAGCTGCATTGCTGCCAAACGATTTATCATTGTAAAATCCATTGAAAAGGAATTCATAGAACTTTTCAGACAGAAAATGATTGCAAAAGTTATGGGCGATCCGATGGATAAAAATACTGATATCGGTCCGCAGGCAAGACCAGATCTCAGAGATGAACTGCATCAGCAAGTACAAAAAAGTATCAAACTCGGTGCTAAATGTATTTTAGGGGGAGAAATATCAGCAGGAGCTCATTCTTTCTACCCTCCAACAATACTTACCGAAGTAAGAAAAGGTATGCCTGCCTATGAGGAGGAACTTTTTGGTCCGGTAGCAGCAATTATTTCAGTAGCCAATGAAGAAGAGGCAATTCGAATCGCCAATGACACAGCATTTGGATTGGGTGCAACAGTATTTACCAGAGATTTAAAACGTGGGGAAGAGATAGCATCCAAGCATTTGGAAGCAGGTTCATGCTTTGTTAATGCAATGGTTAGATCCGATCCGCGATTACCTTTTGGTGGAATTAAACAATCAGGCTATGGACGGGAGCTTGGACTTTACGGCATCAGAGAATTCGTAAATATTAAAACAGTCTATATAAGCTTAAAGCTTAAAGCTCATCTCACATCTCATATCTCACATCCATAATTTACCCCATTCTGACCATCTGAATATCCAAAA
>CAYHGN010000051.1:0-12661 GCA_964356005.1 uncultured Sphingobacterium sp. | reverse complement strand
ATCTCATATCTCACATCCATAATTTACCCCATTCTGACCATCTGAATATCCAAAATCCCTATCTTTGCAAATAACTACAAAAAGCCGGTATATGGCTTGAATTTTCGATGAGCAAAAAAGGAAGAGTACTGGTTGCAATGAGTGGTGGGGTGGATAGTTCTGTTGCCGCAGTTATGTTGCATGAACAGGGTTATGAAGTAATCGGCCTTACCATGAAGACCTGGGACTATGCTTCTTCCGGGGGTTCATCAAAAGAAACAGGCTGTTGCAGTTTGGATAGTATCAATGATGCCCGTGCCCTGGCGGTAGCCTATGGTTTTCCGCATTACATTCTGGATATTCGTTCTGAGTTCGGGGATTTTGTAATCGACAACTTCGTTGACGAATACATTGCAGGAAGAACCCCTAACCCATGTGTATTATGTAATACACATATAAAATGGGAAGCACTCTTAAAACGCGCGGATAAACTGGATTGTGAGTTTATTGCAACAGGGCATTATGCCAACATTCGTTTACAGGACAATGGCAGGTATGTGATCTCTAAAGGTAAAGATGAACATAAAGATCAGTCTTATGTGCTTTGGGGTGTATCTCAGGAAAATCTCGCCCGCACTCAGTTTCCTCTGGGAAGCTTTGCAAAATCAGATATCAGGCAGATGGCTAAGGATATGGGACAATTGGAACTGGCCAACAAATCTGAAAGCTATGAGATTTGCTTTGTGCCTGATAATGATTATCGGGCATTTTTAAGAAATAAAGTTCAGGATCTTGATGAGCGCATCGGTCCAGGAAATTTTATGCTCAGTGATGGAAGCATCGCTGGAAAACACCTGGGCTATCCTTATTATACTATCGGACAGCGAAAAGGATTGGGTGTAGCCTTTGGCCACCCAATGTTTGTGACACGTATACTTCCCGAAAGTAATACAGTTATGCTGGGTACGATTGATGAACTCGAGAAATCGGAGGCTCTGGTAAGAAATATCAATCTGGTAAAATATGAAAGCATACCGGAGCCAATCGAGGCCATAAGTAAGATCAGATATAAGGATTCTGGTGCGATGAGTACCATTACCCAGGAAGGCGAAATGATACGCATTAATTTCCATCATTCAGTATCCGGTATAGCACCGGGACAGTCTGCAGTTTTCTATGAAGGTAATGATTTGCTTGGTGGTGGCTTTCTAATTTGATAAAATCCTTAATTGAATCAAATCTTTATTAAATTATCTTTAATTCTATCCTTTTAGAGCCCAGAAATTCAATTCTACCGGGCGCTTATTTGTCATTCCCTTTTATAATCCCTTTATTTGCAGAATATCAAATAACTGAATGGCCAAAAATTTACTTATTGTTGAGTCACCGGCGAAAGCCAAAACAATCGAAGGATATCTTGGAAAAGATTTTCTTGTCAAATCAAGCTATGGTCATATCCGCGACCTGATCAAGACCGATGATGCAATTAATGTGAACAACAATTTTGAACAGCGCTATGAAGTTCCTTCTGATAAAAAAGCGGTAGTCAATGAATTAAAGAAATTGGCTAAGGATGCTGAAATGGTATGGCTTGCATCGGATGAGGACCGTGAGGGAGAAGCAATTTCATGGCATCTTTTTGAGACTTTGGGTTTGAATGAAGATAAAACCAAGCGAATCGTCTTCCATGAAATAACTAAAACCGCCATTCTAAAAGCAATTGAAACACCCAGAAAGATTGATTATAATTTAGTTCACGCCCAACAGGCACGCAGGGTATTAGACCGCCTGGTTGGTTTTGAATTATCACCGGTACTGTGGAAAAAAGTAAAGCCTTCCCTTTCTGCCGGGCGGGTTCAATCTGTTGCGGTTCGGCTAATCGTTGACCGTGAACGTGAAGTAAACAAATTCACAGCCACTGCCGCATTCCGCGTAGTAGCTGTATTTTCTACTGACAATCAAAAAGAAATTTTCAGGGCTGAACTGCCTGAACGCTTTGAAAAGGTGCCTGAAGCCGAGAATTTCCTGAAAGATTGTATCAATGCAATCTATACAGTAAAAAGTCTCGATACCAGACCAACAAAAAGAAGTCCGGCGCCACCTTTCACCACCTCTACCCTGCAACAGGAAGCCAGCAGAAAATTAGGTTTTTCAGTTGCAAGAACCATGTCGGTGGCTCAAAAACTATACGAAAGTGGTAAAATAACTTATATGCGTACCGACTCAGTTAACTTGTCGGATACCGCATTGAATGCCGCCGCTGATGAGATCAGATCTGCATATGGTGAAAAATATCATAATTTAAGAAAATTTAAAACCAAATCTGCGGGTGCTCAGGAAGCACACGAAGCAATACGTCCTACCTATTTCGAACAACATAGGATCAGCGGTGATTCCTCAGAACAACGCTTATATGAACTGATTTGGAAGCGTTCAATAGCTTCTCAGATGTCGGATGCGAACTTCGAAAAAACTACTGCAAAAATTACTATTTCAACACGTCCTGAAGAATTTGTGGCCAATGGTGAGGTCATGAAATTTGATGGATTCCTTAAGGTTTATTTTGAATCTAAAGATGAGGAAGAACTTGAATTCAACCTCGATGAAGAAAACGAAAACTCTATTCTGCCTCCACTAAGCAAAGGTCAGAAACTGAATTTACGTGAAATGAATGCCACTGAGCGTTATTCGAGACCACCGGCACGTTATACTGAAGCTAGTCTTGTAAAGAAGCTCGAAGAATTGGGTATTGGCCGGCCATCTACCTATGCTCCTACCATTTCGACAATACAAAATCGCGGATATGTTGTTAAAGAAGAGCGTGAAGGCAAAAAACGTGATTTTCAGGTAATTAGTCTGAAAGATGACAAAATCAGTTCAGCAACAAAATCTGAAAATACCGGTGCGGAAAAAAATAAACTCTTCCCCACAGATATAGGTGCTGTTGTGAATGATTTTCTTGTAGAGCATTTTAAGGGTATTGTAGATTTCAACTTTACGGCCAAAGTTGAAAAGGAGTTCGATGAGATTGCGCAGGGCTTAAAGAACTGGACAGAAATGCTCCGTTCCTTTTACAACCCTTTCCACACGGAAGTAGAGAACACCCTGCAAACTGCGAACAGAGCCAGTGGTGAAAGGGAATTGGGCAAGGATCCCGAAAGCGGCAAGAAAATATCTGTACGCATAGGAAGATATGGTCCTTTTGTTCAAATTGGTGAATCTCAGGAAAATGATGACGATGAAAAGCCTCGTTATGCGAGCCTTCGTGCCGGACAAATGATCGAAACTATCACTCTTCCTGAGGCACTTGACCTATTCAAACTCCCTTTCCAGTTGGAAAATTATCAGGACAAGGAACTTAGTGTTGGTTTAGGTCGTTTTGGGCCCTATATTAAATGGGGTGAAAGTTTCATTTCATTACCCAAAGGTGAAGATCCACTATCGGTAAATCTGGATCGTGCCATTGAGCTGATTGATCAAAAAAATATTGCTGAAGCTCCTATTGCCCAATATGAAAACCTGCCTGTAACTAAGGGTAAAGGTCGTTTCGGACCATTTATAAAGTGGAATAACCTCTATATAAATGTCCCAGTACGCTATAATTTTGATCGGTTGGGTCAGGCTGAAATCAATGAGTTAATCAGTAATAAGGTCGACAAGGAATCCAACCGATTTATACAAACCTGGCCTGCTGAAAAAATAGCCCTTGAAAATGGACGATGGGGACCTTTCATCCGTTTTGGCAAACAAATGCTAAAACTTGGAAAAAACAAAAGTACTAACGATAAATACACTCCCGAAGAACTCGCATCAATGTCTTTAGAAAGCGTTAAGAAACTAATCGAGGAGCAGGTTCCGGATGCATTTGAAGCGAAAGCAAAAAAGGTAGTAAAGAAGGTTGCCGTAAAGAAAAGCAACAAAAAACTTGTAAAAAAATAGGCAAGTGGATAGTAAATAAGGCTATTACCTCATGAAAAAAGATTTGCCTGAAAATATAGTCGAAAACGTTGCAATTGCTGTCGTACTTGAATCCTCAACGCCCGAAGTTAAAAACTGGAAGGTTTATTTACTAAACCTGAAAGACGAACCCATTGAAACCGTTCTGGTTAGTTCTAAAGGCTATGGTGAAAAGGATGGAAAACAGGTAAAAACATCTGTTTTACGTCATTCAATAGGTACTGTTGCAGCTCAGGATTTTGCTGCTATTGAACTGATCGATGAACAGGTTCTTGGGCTGACCAATGAATATTGGTTAAGTTATTATATCGGTGGACAGATTTTTGACAAGAAATTCATCTTTGTTCCTGAAAGCATCATTGATACCAATCTCAGCAAAATTCCCCTGGTTAATATGCCCGGCGTCATGATTGGTTAAAAGATTTACTGTATTCTATCCCAATTTCTTCCTAAATTGTAAGCTCCTATTCTGAGAATAAAATAGAACCCTATCTTTGAGCATGGATTCGAATCTAACTTTAACCCAGCTAAGCACTGAAGAACAACGTGTTCTTGGTTCACTGATTGAAAAAAGCAAAACTACTCCGGATTATTATCCCATGTCAATTAATGGTCTTCAGTCGGCTTGTAACCAAAAAACATCAAGATATCCTATAGTTCAGTATGACGAAGAAACAATAGTTGAGACATTAAATTTTTTAAAGAAAAAAGGTATAATATCCACTGCAACAGGAGGTTCAAGCCGGGTAGTTAAATACAAACATAATCTTGGAATTGTTTATCCATTAGTACCTTCAGAACTTGCTTTAATCGGATTACTCCTGCTCAGAGGCCCGCAAACACCCGGAGAACTAAATACAAACTCCGGAAGATTATATGAATTTGAAACCATCGAAGAAGTTCAGAGTACCTTGCAGGATCTTTCAAAAAGAGGCTTTGTAAAGGCACTTGACCGTCGCCCGGGCCAGAAGGAAGTACGTTATGTTCACCTGCTTGGAGATAGTTTGGAAGCACCAATCGAACATCAATCAGGTATAAACCCTGTACCAGCTGATCAGCTTAGTGCCCGGGTTGAAATCCTCGAGAAAGAGCTTTCAGAATTAAAAGAAGCATTTAATAAACTCATGGCCGAATTATCCTAACCATTTTCTAAGCTGATTTTTATAGCAGGCTTATAATTTGTAAATTTCTAATCCTGATAAATTTATACATGTTAGAAAACATTGATCTTCAACAGGTTTTAGTGCTGGATATTGAAACCGTTCCTCAATACCCCTCATTTAAGGAATTACCTGCCGATTATCAGCAATTATGGGATCAAAAGACCCGTTTTCAACGCCGTGATGGTGAAACAGCCGCAGAGTTTTATTCCCGTGGAGGAATACTGGCAGAGTTTGGAAAAATCATTTGCATTTCGGTTGGAATCTTCTCGAAAAAAACAGAAACACTTTCTTTGCGTGTTAAATCCTTTTTTGGAGATGAAGAAAAGGATGTGATTCAGTCCTTTATTGATCTACTAAACAAACAGCCCGATTCCCTTATTTTATGTGCACACAATGGTAAGGAATTTGATTTTCCATATTTATGCCGCAGGATGCTGATCAATGGACAGCAAATACCGGTTCAGTTGAACATACACGGAAAAAAACCCTGGGAGATCATGCACCTGGATACAATGGATCTCTGGAAGTTCGGGGATTATAAAAACTATACCTCACTGAACCTGCTGGCTGCTGTATTCAATATACCAAGTCCGAAAGACGATATCGACGGCAGCATGGTGCACAAAGTTTACTGGGAAGAAAATGATATTGAACGAATCAGGATCTATTGTGAAAAGGATGTGATCACTACAGCACAAATCCTGCTCAAGTTTAAATCATTACCTGCGTTAACTTTAGATCACATCACTATTGTGGAGCCCTGATAGTCATTTCAATGATCATTTGAATGTTATCAAATAGTAAAGAAGCTTATTATTAGCTGCTTAAGCCTTATCTTTGGGGAAATTCTAAAAAATGTCAAAAAAGAAATCAAATAACTTTAACCTGGTTCTTACCAAACTCATTACTGATGTGTTTGAAAAATCAGGCAATAAGCCATTAAATTATAAACAGGTTGCATCAAAACTTAACCTCCATGATGATGAAACCAGAGTCTTGATACTGGAGGTTTTAAAAGAAGAAACCAGAAAAGGAATTCTTCAGGAGCCCGAAAAAGGCAAATTCATATTAAAACAGCTTAAAACATTTGTAACGGGCAAGGTTGATATGACTAGTGATGGTTCAGCCTATATTGTCAGTGAAGATGAATTTGAAGAAGATATTTATGTAGCTCCGCGTAAACTGCGCAATGCACTTCATGGTGATATTGTAAAAGTGTATGTCTATGCGAAGAATAAAGGCCGTAAAAAAGACGGGGAAGTTGTTGAGATTCTGCAAAGGGCAAAAATGGACTTTACAGGAATTATTAAGCTTTCTGATCGCTTTGCCTTTTTCGTTCCGGATGACCGGAAGATGCTGCATGATATTTTTATTCCTTTAGACGGACTGAATGGGGCTAAAGATGGTTATAAAGCCATAGCAAAAATTGTTGACTGGCCTGAGGATGCTAAAAATCCGATTGGTGAAATCACCCATGTGCTTGGTAAACAGGGTGAGAATAATGCTGAAATGAATGCCATTTTAGCTGATTATGGATTCCCGCTCGCATTCCCAGATGAAGTAGAGAAACAAGCTGAATCTATTAGTGAGGAAATTACTAAAGAAGAAATAGCCCGGCGCAGGGATTTCAGGGAAGTACTGACCTTTACGATAGATCCTGCCGATGCCAAAGATTTTGATGATGCCATTTCATTCCAAAAATTAAAAAACGGAAATATTGAAGTGGGCGTACATATTGCCGATGTTTCCCATTATGTTAAACCGGGTTCGGCACTAGATAAAGAAGCTTTCGAGAGGGGGACATCAGTTTACCTGGTCGATAGGGTCATTCCTATGCTCCCTGAGCGATTATCCAATGGTTTATGTTCTCTCAGGCCTAATGAAGACAAACTATGTTTCTCGGCCGTATTTGAGCTCGATAATGAGGCCAATGTAATTGAACAATGGTTCGGACGAACAATAATTCACTCTGATACCCGCTTCAGCTATGAGGATGCACAGGAAGTACTAGAAAATAAAAGCGGCAAACATAGCGAGAAACTTTTAAAGTTGAATGAGCTTGCCTATAAACTAAGAGAACGCAAATTTAAACATGGTGCAATCAGCTTTGAAAGTGTGGAGATTAAATTTCGTCTTGATGATCAGGGAAAACCACTCGGGGTTTATGTCAAAGAGCGTAAAGATGCCCATAAACTGATTGAAGATTTTATGCTTCTCGCAAACAAAAAGGTAGCCGAGTTTGTTGCAAAAAAAGGCAAAGGGAAGCAGAAATTAACTTTTGTTTACCGTTCCCATGATTCTCCAAAAGAAGATGCGCTGTTGAGTTTCTCGCAGTTTGCTTCTAAGTTTGGTTATAAGATTGATATGAGTTCGGGACGGGAAACTGCACGATCGCTTAATTTTTTAATGGCTGATGTGGAAGGCAAAAAGGAGCAGAATGTATTGACTCAATTAGCAATCCGTTCAATGGCTAAGGCGGTTTACACAACAAAGAAACATAGCCATTACGGATTGGCATTCGATTATTACACCCACTTCACCTCTCCTATCCGAAGATACCCTGATGTGATGGTTCATCGCTTACTCGAATTATACCTAGCAGACGGGAAATCAGTAAATGAAGATGAATATGAAAAAATGTCAATCCACTCTTCACAGATGGAGAAAAAAGCCGCGGATGCTGAACGTGCCTCAGTCAAGTACAAGCAGGCGGAATACCTTCAGAATAATATTGGGGAAGAATTTAGTGGAATTATTTCCGGACTAACAGAATGGGGCATGTATGTTGAAATCATAGCCAATAAATGTGAAGGTATGATTCGTTTACGCGACCTTAACGATGATTTTTACGTGTTGGATGAAAAGAACTACTGCATAATCGGTCAACGTCGGAAAAAGAAATACCAATTGGGTGATGAGGTGACCATTATAGTCAAAAAAGTAGATTTGGGCAAGCGCCAGATTGATTTTACATTGATAAAATAATATTTAGATAACCCGCAGAGAATTAAACAGAGTCAAAATAATCAGATTTATTAATTTTGCTTAGGATATAGCTTAAATTAAATGCATTCGATAGAACAGCTTCAAAACATCATAAGCAAGGCTATTGCCGAAACCAGATACACCGCAAAACCTGCAGAACTTTACGAGCCGATCAGCTATCTGATGCAATTGGGGGGTAAACGAATGAGGCCGGTCCTGGTTCTTGTTTCTACTGAATTATTTGGGGGGGCGGTTTCAAACGCATTGGATGCTGCAATAGGAATTGAGCTGTTTCATAATTTCACGCTGATGCATGATGACATTATGGACAAAGCTCCCCTGAGAAGAGGTAACCCAACGGTGCACGTAAAATGGAACGAAAGTGCGGCGATTTTATCGGGTGATGTAATGTTTGTAGAAGCCTATAAACTCATGATCAGGGTAGATGATTCGATACTCAGGAAAGTTCTGGATATATTCTCAGATACCGCATCAGGTGTTTGCCAGGGACAGCAAGCCGATATGAATTTCGAGAAAAGGGATCATGTAAGTCTTGATGAATATATTGAGATGATCAGGCTTAAAACTGCGGTATTACTTGCAGGAAGTATGCAGATTGGAGCCCTGATTGGTGGGGCTAAAAAGGAGCAGGCTGATTTGTTATATGAATTTGGCGAAAACCTCGGACTTGCCTTCCAGTTACAGGACGATATTCTTGATGTGTATGGTGATCCTGAAAAATTCGGAAAACAGGTTGGAGGAGATATTCTTGCAGATAAAAAAACCTTCCTGCTGATCAAAGCAAGGGAACTTGCCACAGGAGAAAGTGCCTTAGAACTTGATACATGGCTGTCTAATTCTGATTTATCTTTAGGAGAAAAGGTTAATGCGATAACTTCAATCTACAATTCATTGGGAGTACGAAAACTAGCTGAAGCAGAGATGGAAAATTATGTCCGTAAAGCATTAAATGCCTTAAATAAAATCACAGTCGAAAATTCAAGAAAAGAGCTACTCAGGGGATTTGCTGAGCAATTGCTAATCAGAGAGCATTAAAAAAGCCCTGATTTTCGTGTCCGTTGCACAACATCAGTTTAAATGGCTGAATAATTAAATTTGCGAAGCAAATGGTTATTCAGCCATTTGCTTTTGTAACGGGCAATGAAAATGCCGATAACGTTTTCTGGGATCCTACTATGCGCTAATGCGCTTCCCGTGTAAGTTTTGGCGCTATCGCTTGCTTTTTTGATTCGGTTTCTTATCCTTGCCGGAGTTCCTTTGATCAGTTTCTTAAGATTATAAGCTACTGCAGCCTCGATCATACATTTGTTGGCCAGGCTGAGCCCTTTGGTATTGACTTGCTTCATGGCTGTAAAATTGACAAGTGTTCCCAGCACGGGTTCTACTGTACTGCTTCTAAGCCGCCTCATTTGTGTCCCTTTAGCAGTTCGCATCCGCTGATGCATTTGATCATAAAGCGGTTTACTTATGGAGTCTTCTATTGTCTTGTAACCTACTGAATTGGCACAAGTGCTTTTGAACGGGCAGTCTGCGCAGTCCCTCACGCTTGTTTTATACACTTTATGAGTATTGTCTCCCTTTTTACGCAAATGACGAAAAGTAAGGAGTTTTCCATCAGGGCAGCGATAGTGATCATGTTCAACATCATAGGTAAATCCTTCCCTGCTTTCCTTATATCCGGAGGCATTGGGGATATAGCCCAGGATATTATTCGCTGCTAATTATTGGATAGTGAGTCTCTTCCCTACTTCCAGTTTTACCCGTCGCCGGATTTACCGCTTGCGGTGTCGGACTATCACTATTCTCGTATTTAACATATCCGTTTGTATATCCAGGAGAATTACCCCTTGCACCCGTAGGGTCCAAGATGACGGAATACTAAATATTCTGAAAAAGAAAAGGCTTCCCGATTAAAAGGAAGCCTTTTTTATTTTGTACGCCCATTAGGATTCGAACCTAAGACCTACGGTTTAGAAAACCGTTGCTCTATCCAGCTGAGCTATGGGCGCATACTGCGACAAAAGTATGAAAACATAGCAAAAACTCAAATTAAAGAGAAAATTTTATGATTATTTATTGAAGATTTAGGTTTAGTTCCTGAATTAGAATCCATTAATCATTTGGCTTCATTTGAGCCATCTCACTTAATTTGCTAAATTTGAGCTTAAAATCAGAACATTGGCAAGATTTAAGAAAAAGCTTCATCTTATTTTATATCGCAAATACGGTTCGAGCTTGAAGTTTGTGATGATGGCTTTGTGTGTATTTTTTGTCACGCTTTTTCTTCCTAAACAGGCCAGATTCAGGTTTGAATATGAGAAGGGCAAAACCTGGATGCAAAAAGATCTTTATTCACCTTATAATTATGCTATTCAAAAAACCAATGAGGAGATTGAAGAAGATAAAAATGAGGTTCTCAATTCAGTATTGCCGGTCTATCAGAATGACACTGAGCTTGCGCTTAGTACAATAGAGGCATTCAATTCCGAATTTGAATCAAAATGGAATGGCTCTGGGATTGACAATAATCAGAAGGAACAATACAAGTTGCTGGGAAATAAACTGTTGCAGACTATTTATACACGGGGAATGATTAATCCGGTCTTAAAATATCAGCGAAATGGGACTAATTATAATTTTAGTCTGCTAAATAATAATATTTCTGTGCAATTAAATACTACTGATGCTTACAATACAACCAGTGCATTAAAATATATAAAGGAAGAGATTCTGAAGGATAAACAAATTAAGAGTAGCGATTGGCTTTTAAGGTTGATTACCAATCATTTGAAATCAAACTACGTGTTCAATGATATCCTGACTGATAAACTCGAAGAAAATGCACTGAACAGCATTTCAACAACCCGGGGAATGGTTCAAAAGGGCGAACTGGTCGTTGCGAAAGGAACCATGGTCAATGCCGGGATATACCAGAAGCTTGAATCTTTGAGAGCCGCCTATGAAGAGGATGCTAAAGTTGCCGGAGATAGTAGGTTGGTATTATTGGGACAATTATTGCTTGCAGGCTTGATTATTTCATTGTTGATGGTATTTCTCTATCTATTCCGGACAGACATTTACGCTGATAACCGGCAAATCTCCCTGATATTGTTGGTAATAACCGGAATGCTGGTTACTTTATCCTGGGCAATCAGGATTAAAGCACCAAGTGTTTATTATATTCCATTCTGTATTGTACCAATCATCATTCGGATTCTTTTTGATACCCGTTTGGCATTGAACATTCATTTACTGGTAGTATTGATTGCCGGATTCTTTGTCCCAAATAGTTTTGAGTTTGCATTCTTGCAGATTTCTGCAGGTATGGTTGCTATTTACAGCATTAAAAACCTGATTAAAAGAGAACAGTTTCTTATATCGGCTTTATTAATTCTGCTTAACTATTTCATTGCCTTTCTGGGTATTTCACTGATCAGGGATGGTTCATTTACTGATATTGAATGGCTGAATTTTGTTCCATTTATATTCAGTGTTTTGTTATCTCTACTGGCCTATCCATTGATTTATGCTTTTGAGCGTATGTTTGGCATAACTTCAGATGTTACTTTGATGGAACTAACTAATACCAACTCTAAATTATTACGAGATCTGGCATTTAAAGCTCCGGGTACATTTCAACATTCACTTCAGGTAGCTAATCTGGCCGAAGCTGCTATTTTTAAAATTGGCGGGAATGCATTACTGGTAAGAGCCGGTGCCCTTTATCATGATGTTGGTAAAATCGTTAACCCTCAATTCTTTATAGAAAATCAGGTAAGAGGTATCAACCCGCACGATGCCATTTCTTACGAACAAAGTGCACAAATCATCATCCAGCACGTTAATCAGGGAGTTGAGATTGCCAGAAAACACCAGATCCCTGAAATGCTTATCGATTTTATCAGGACCCATCATGGGAATACCAGGGTGGATTATTTCTATCAGTCATTTCTGAAGAATTTTCCTGAAAAGTTTGTGGATGAAAATATTTTCAGATACCCAGGACCTATCCCCTTTTCAAAAGAAACGGCCGTATTAATGCTTGCCGATTCAGTTGAAGCAGCATCAAGAAGTCTGAAAGAGCCTGATGCAATCAGCATAAGTCATCTCGTGGAGCGTATTATTGATTATAAACTAACTCAGGATCAATTAAATGACAGCAATATCACTCTAAAGGATATTGACACGATAAAAATGATATTCAAAACCATGCTCATGGGTATTTACCATGTCAGGATCGAATATGTTTTAGATAATTAATTCTGCATTTGCCTGCATTTCAAAGCATTATACACCAAAATACAAGTACCTCTGTCAAAACATTAAATAAATAGCATATTCATTGAAAATATTTTTTGACAGCCTCTGTGAATTACTATATTTGCAGTCCTCGAAAGAGGGTTTTCTATTTTAAAGGAGAGATGCCTGTTGGCCGAAAGGAATCCCGAAGTTTCGGGACTAAACTGTCAATGAATGCAAACATCCACAGTGAAATAAACTTAGAATAAAGGAGAGATGCCTGAGTGGCCGAAAGGAACAGTTTGCTAAACTGTCGT
>CAYHGN010000050.1:0-24291 GCA_964356005.1 uncultured Sphingobacterium sp. | reverse complement strand
ATTGGCCACTCTTTAGATTTAATCCTTCCAAACCAAAAGGGGAAAGATTTAAATTGGATTCTAAACCTGATAGTGTACCACTAAGAGAATTTATGTATAATGAAACACGTTTTACGAGTGTAGTTAAGGATGATGCTAAATTAGGAGAGGAATTACTTCAACGAGCTCAAGAAGAAGTGGAAGTAAGGTGGGAAAGATTAGAGCTTTTAAAAAGCTTGTAATTTATTATGAAATGAGCCATAAAATTACTGGAAGCCGGTCCTTCAAAAGACCCAGGACTAGGGTTATATGATTATTATGGTGAATTCCGTCTGATTATTTAAAGAGTATAAAAATTATACAGATGAAAGCTAAAGCCAATAAATTATTTGAGGATGCTGTTGTAAAATTAAATGAAGCTAAGGAAGAATTATTACGGCCTGAGGAAGATTTAGTTTCTTATTTAGTCTGCAAAAATGCACAGTATGCCATTGAAAATTTTTTGAAAGGATATCTTATGCAAAACGGGATTGACCCCGGCAGTTATAATACTATTGATAGCCTTTATAAAGAATGTAAAACACTGAATAAAAACTTTGAAAAAATTGACTTGTCTGATTTTGAATGTAAATTATCTCATGAATTAGATTCGGAATATTGCAATGAAGCTTCAAAGGTCAGTTGTTGTATTAATATTGCTGTTAATTTAGACACTTTTCTTAGAGTAGAGAACATAATCAATTAATATTGATTACTTTAATTCCCTGTGGTGCTTTTGGATTAGGGGGATTTGTACCTTGCAAACTCAGAATAAAATTCGATAGATCTGAGGTTTGTTTTGGTGTCAGTGTTTTTTCCCATGCAATCATCCCTTTTTCAGGTACACCGTATTTAAGGGTTTTGAAGATTGCATTTACTGTTCCTCCATGGATCCAGGAATCATCTGTCAGGTTTGGTCCTACAACTCCTTCACCCAAAGTTCCGTGGCAGGCAACACAATTCTGCAGATAGACTACTTTCCCTGCAGCAATCACACCTGCATCTGTGCTTAACTTAACAGAGTTTTCGTCAATAAGTTCGCCAGATTTTGCCAGAACCACTGCTTTGTCAACATCAGCTTCTTTCATCTCAATCGCATATTCTTCGTCCTGAAGCGGACTCCATTCAAAAACATGGTAATTAAGGAGATAAACCACAGCAAAAATGATGGTGGCATAAAATAATCCCATGAACCAGGCAGGTGTTGGATTGTCAAGTTCAACAATGCCATCAAAATCATGATCCTTCATTATATTTTTTTCCTCAGAAATCGGTTTCAGTCCCATCAGTTTTGACCAGATACTCTGACTGGTATTTTTTGAGGCCTCCCATTCCGAATATTCAAGCATTCGTGCAGGTTCATCAATTGGCAATAATGCCGGGTTTTTTATCTCATTTGCCATAATCTGTACAGTTTTAAGAAGTACAAGAGAAACAATCAGGAAAAGGAGGGCGATCAGAAATAGTATGATAACTACTTCAGAAAAAGTATTTCCTGAACCTCCGCCAGCAGATGTTTCAGCAGCCCATATTGGACTCGCCATCAATAGGATTGCGATTGTGTAAATTAAACGTTTCATAATTCTATGCATTATCTTCATTTAAAGGGAGCTCACTCATATAACTGACGTGTTTTTTATTCATCGTGAAAAGCATTACAGTAACCACAAGAAAAAACACTAAAAATATTCCGAGCGAGGTGATCAGATAGACATCTGCGCCCAGTGATTTATCTATAAATTGTTTAAACATATCTTTTAAATTAAGTTTTTATTGTTTTGCTTATTGATTTGAGCCTGTTCCACCTGCTTTGATATCAGTACCAAGCCGCTGCAGATAAGCAATTAAAGCAATGATCTCTTTATCACTTTGAACTTTGATGTTATCAATCGCCAGATTAGCTACAATAGCATCTGCTTGCATTTTCAAATCTGCATTTGCCTTTTGCTCATAGCCATCTTCGTAAGGTACTCCAAGAGTCCGCATTGCATTGATTTTTGCAACAGTGGTTGAAGTGTCAAGTGTTTGATCAATTAGCCATGGATACGGAGGCATAATACTTCCAGGTGACATGGTTGTCGGATCCAGCATGTGGTTGAATTGCCATGCATTGGAATATTTACCTCCCACTCTATGCAAATCCGGTCCGGTACGCTTTGAACCCCATAAGAAAGGATGATCATATACGAATTCGCCGGCTTTACTGTATTCTCCATAGCGTTCAGTTTCTGAACGGAAAGGTCTGACCATTTGTGAGTGACAGTTTACACAACCTTCGCGGATATAAATATCACGACCTTGTAGTTCAAGCGGACTATATGGTTTGACACTGGCAATAGTTGGAATATTGGAATTGATCATGAAAGCTGGCATCATTTCAACCATACCACCAATCAAAATCACAATAAGAGATAATACCAGGAAGTACATTGGTTTACGTTCAAGAGAACGATGCCATGTTTTTTCATCGCTTACCGGCGTAAAGACAGGCTCAAGTGCCATCGCTTCAGCAGGTTCATCAGCAACAAGTTGTCCGGTAGCAGCAGTTTTGATCAGATTATAACACATCACTATAACCCCTGTCAGATATAATAAACCTCCAATTGATCTGAATATGTGCATTGGCAAAAGCTGAAGGGTAGTTTCCAGGAAGTTAGGGTATTTCAACATTCCTTCAGGGGTAAACTCTTTCCACATTAAGCCTTGTAAGAATCCTGACAAGTACATTGGAATTGCATAGAAAAGAATACCAAGCGTACCTATCCAGAAGTGGAATGCAAGTAATTTTTTAGAGAAAATCTGTGTTTTATAAATACGTGGGATCAGCCAGTACAGAATAGCAAAGGTTAAGAAGCCATTCCATCCCAAGGCACCTACGTGTACGTGTGCTACAATCCAGTCGGTAAAGTGTGCGATTGCATTTACCTGCTTAAGAGAAAGCATCGGACCTTCGAATGTTGCCATACCATACGAGGTAATACCTACCACCATGAATTTTAGGATAGTGTCTTCACGTACCTTGTCCCAGGCTCCCCTCAGGGTCAACAGACCGTTAATCATACCGCCCCAGCTTGGTGCGATTAGCATAATTGAAAATGCAACTCCAAGCGATTGCGCCCATCCCGGTAGGGATGAATACAAAAGGTGATGCGGACCAGCCCAGATGTAAATGAAAATGAGTGACCAGAAGTGCAGGATACTTAATTTATAAGAGTAAACCGGGCGCTGTGCCATTTTAGGAAGGAAGTAATACATCATTCCCAGATATGGTGTGGTTAGGAAGAATGCTACAGCATTGTGCCCGTACCACCATTGTACCAGAGCATCCTGAACACCGGCATATAAGTAATAGCTTTTGAAGGCTGAGATTGGAAGCTGAAATGAATTCACAATGTGAAGCACAGCTACGGTTACGAACGTAGCGATATAAAACCAGATAGCTACATACATATGTCTTTCACGGCGCTTGATAATTGTACCGAACATGTTAATCCCGAATACTACCCAAATGAGGGTAATGGCAATATCAATCGGCCATTCAAGTTCTGCATATTCATGCGAAGTGCTCAAGCCCAGAGGCAGCGTCACGGCTGCAGCAACAATAATTAGCTGCCATCCCCAGAAGTGAATACTGCTCAGTGCATCACTGAACATTCTGGCCTTCAGGAGTCGCTGTAATGAATAATAAACTCCCATGAAAATCCCGTTTCCAACAAATGCAAAAATAACTGCATTGGTGTGTAATGGACGGAGACGGCCAAAAGTAGTGTACTGATTGCCAAGGTTCATGTCCGGACTGTAGAGCTGCATTGCAATCAATAGTCCAACAGTCATTCCGATAATACCCCATACCACGGTGGCTATCGCGAAATTCCTTACAATTTTGTTGTCATAATTGAATTTTTCAAGCATAAGTACGTTTTTATTTATGATGTAAAATTATAAAGCCCGGGTGACAATCATGTGACATACCTTATAAAAAAAATATGATCCTAATCACTTATTGTTCTCATTTGGGATATCGTCGTCAAATAATATTCTCACTCCAGGAGTATAGGTATCATCATTCTGACCATTTTTCATAGCCCAGAAAAATGCAATCAAAAATATTAATGCGAGTAATACGCTGCAACCGATAAGGAAATAGAGGATGTTCATGTCAATTTATTTTTTCTGGCAAACAAATGAGTTGCGATACTCGTGAATGATATTATGGTTACTGTGCTTAATGGCATTAATATTGCCGCAAAAAGAGGTGATAACAGACCCTGAACTGCAAAAAACAAGCCAATCGCATTGTAAGTTAACGAGATACCGAAACTGATATGAATAACTTTGACAGCATCTTTTGCCTGTTGAATAAACCGGGGAAGCTTTTCAAATCCTGCTCCGTCAAGAATCGCATCACAACCTGGAGAGAAATTGTTGATATTATCAGTAACTGCAATGCCCAGATCACTTTGCTTTAATGCACCTGCATCATTCAGCCCGTCGCCAAGCATCATAACTATTTTATTATTTTGTTGTAAATTTTTTATGTAATCAAGCTTATTTTGTGGGCTCTGTTTAAAATGCATCTGGTCTTCCCAGGGGAATGCCGGAAGCAGAAATTCACGCTCAGTATCCTGGTCGCCGGATAACAAATGCATACCCATTGATTTACTCAATTTAGCAAACAGTACTTTTAAGCCCGGACGCCATTTTTGTCTGAAACTAAAATAGCCGGAATAATGATCGTCTATCTGAATATAGACAGTCCCGGTATCAGTTTTAACAGAATTTATATTTAAAAATGATGCACTTCCAATTCTAATTAGCTTGTTTTTAACCACTCCTTCAATTCCTTTACCTGGAATTTCTTTGTACAAACTAACCGGAAAATATTCACTTATCTTGATCCATTTTACCATTTCCCTGCTCAGTGGATGACCCGAGTTACGTGCAAGAGAACTGATCAGGCACTTTTCTTCGTAATTTAAATCTCCTTCAAAATTGATTTTGAAACCCTCAGGAGCTGTAATAGTACCTGTTTTATCAAAAACAAGCGTGTTGATACGCGCCAACTGCTCAACTACCGCAGTATTCTTGAGATAGAATTTATTCCGGTCAAAAATGCTAAGCACTGCCGATAGTGTGAAGGGAGAACTCAAGGCGAGAGCACATGGGCAGGCAATAATCAGTACAGCGGTAAATGATTCCCATGCTTTTATATTTTCGCCACTTATCCACCAAAAGGCAGCTGAGCCAAATGCAATGAGTAGCAATACAACACTGAAATAACGGCTGACTGTATCACTAAAGGTATCTATCTTTTTTCTCTTTCGCTCAAAAGCCTCATTATTCCAAAGGCTTGTCAGATAACTTTGAAAAACAGGATTAATAACTTCCAGTTCTATAGCTTCATTTATTTGCCGCCCACCGGCATAAACCACCTCGCCCAATACTTTCTGTACTGGAGAAGATTCTCCGGTAACAAAACTAAAATCAATCACAGCATCCCCTTTCATCAATATGGTATCGGCGGGAATAACCTCGTTGTTTCTGATTAAAATCCTGTCGCCTACCTTAAGTTCATCCATCGGAATCGGTTTTTCGTCATCTTTGGTAAGAAGGGTAACCGCAACCGGGAAGTACGATCTGTAATCGCGCTCAAAAGACAGGTGATGATACGTACGCTGTTGGACCCAACGGCCAATCAATAGAAAAAATACAAGTCCGCATAAGGTGTCAACAAATCCTGCACCTGTACCGCTTACAATTTCATAAACCGAACGTATCAACATGATTGCTATCCCAAGTGCAAGTGGAAAATCAAGATTTAATACTTTATTTCTCAGATTTTTCCATGCAGAAATAAAATAATCACCGCCGCTGTAGAATACAACCGGAATCGCAAAAACGAGGTTTAGCCATCCAAAAAAGGATTTGAACTGGTACTCAAAACTCGCAAGCCCGAAATATTCCGGAAAACTCAAAAGCATCACATTCCCAAAACAAAAACCTGCAACTGCAATCTTTTTGATCAGGTCTCTGCCGGAGACTTTGTTTTGTTCTTTGACCACATCCTGAAGACTGATTACAGGTTCATATCCGATCGAACTTAACATAATTATCAGGTCCTTCAATGAGAACTCATGATGCTTAAATGTAATGCTGACCTGCTTTTTCAGGAAGTCGATTCGTGAACTGACAATGGAGCTGTTTATTTTGTAAAGATGCTCAAGCAGCCATAAACAGGAACTGCAATGAATAGCGGGTATATAAAGCGTGATGATACTAATCGTTTCATCCGTATAGTCAACTAAGGAACCGGCAATTTTGGGTTCATCCAGGTAATCATAGTGTGATAACTTATCACTTTGCGTTTTTCCAGGAGTATTGTTGTAAGCGTAGTAATTACAAAGCTGATTTTCTGAAAGAATCTGGTAAACACTCTGACAGCCAATACAACAAAATTCTTTTTCATCAAAATGATACTGCTCTTCCGGGCAATCATTTCCGCAGTGATAACACTGTGTTGATGTCTCTGTTTCAGCCTGTGGACTCAAATTATTCATGCATTCAAAAGTGATATCTAATTCTTTGCTTTGAAATGACCCGGATTATACAATTGAGTGATCAGTGTCACTAATTAAAAGCACTCATTCATATTAATAAAGCAATTCATTACACCCTTCTCTTGATAAACTTAATTATTTCTATCCACATTACCCCAGCAAATGCAGCAATGAGACAATAACTAAGATCAACAGCTTTAAGTGGTACAAACTGGAATATATTTTGGAATGGGGTAAAATAAATTGAAAGCAGCAGAATGATCAATGAAGCACTTAATATCAAAGGTATCAGGATGTTTTTGTACTGAATGGTTGTGAGTACTGAATAATAGAATGACCTATTGGAAAGGGTAAGGAAAATATTGCTCAGTATTAATGTACTGTATATTATGGTTCTAACCTCAGCTATTGTATGTTCATTTTCCATGTAGTAATATCCTAATCCCAGGCAAACCGCCGTAATGACTATTCCTTGTATAATGCTCATGGATAGTTCATTGAACGAGAAAAAACTTGTGCTGAGTTTTCGTGGAGCTTTATTCATCGAATCCGGTTCGATTGGCTCATTTTCAAAAATGATGGAGCAAGTTGGCCCCATGATCAGCTCCAGAAAAATTACATGGACAGGTGTAAAAATATTGGTGTATTTCCAGAAAAGTAAAAGTGGAACCGTAACGATAAGAATGATCGGGATATGGATCGATATGATATATTGGATAGCTTTTTTCAGATTTTCATAAATTCTTCTGCCTATTGCAATCGCTTCGACCATATGAGATAAATCATCATCGATCAGGATCAGAGAAGAAGCCTGCCGGGCGACTTCCGAACCCTTCTTACCCATAGCGATACCTATGTGAGCTGACTTAAGGGCTAAACTGTCATTTACACCATCGCCAGTCATTGCCACAACATGACCTTTCTGTTTGAGTGCTTCAATAATCCTGAGTTTAGCTTCGGGGAACATTCGTGTGAAAATATTGCAGGAATCAGCTGCCTTCAGAACTTCATCCTCACTCATTTTGATCAGATCTTTTCCTTCAAGTGTATTTTCTGCATCCCTGAATCCACATTGTTTCGCAATTGTTGATGTTGTTAAAGTATTATCACCCGTGATAATTTTAACCGAAATCCCTGCATTATAGAACTGCTTAAAAACATTCTCGATATTGTGTTTCGGAGGATCATAAAATGCGAGCAGGCCAATGAAAGTAAATTCGAAATCCTGTTGATTTTCAGGAAAAGAACTCCCTTCAAACTGAGTCCTTGCCACTCCAAGAATTCTATATCCTTTTAGTGCCAGATCCCTGATTTTTTCGGTAATTTTTTCTTTTTCAGCCTTTTTCAGACCTGACACCTCCATGATTTGCTCAGGTGCACCTTTGGCTGCTATAATACGGTTTCCTTGCTTATTTTCAAATAGGTGGGTCATCATAGGTGGTTGACCACCAAGAGGATATTCATGTATCATTTTATATCCTGGCCTTTCATCTGTTTTAACATGCTCTTTATAAAATTCATGTAAAGCGATCTCCATGGGATCGAAAGGAACCGGTTCTGATGCCCACATGCCGAATTCAGCTGCTTCGTTCAAAAAATTCTGTTCATTGAGGTTCTTGTCAGTTAAGGTTTCATCTGTTTTATAAATATAGACGGCCGTAAGCTCCATCCGGTTTTCGGTGATTGTGCCGGTTTTATCAATGCATATTACAGTTGAGGCTCCCAGCGTTTCTACCGTGTTGATACCTTTAACGAGAATTCCTATTTTTGATAATTTCCAGGCTCCAAGAGCCATGAATGTTGTAAAAGCAACCGGAATCTCTTCCGGCAGGATGGACATTGCCAATGTCAATGCGCTTAAAAGGCTTTCCAGAAATTGATTGGTGAGATAAAAATTAATTGCAAGGACGAGTATAAAACAGATCAGTCCAACAAGCGTCATTACTTTGACAAAACTCAGGATTTGTTTATACAAGGGAGGTTTTTCTGTCTTAATGTTCTTTGCAAGCGCTGCAAGTTGAGCCGCACGGCTGTCAGCGCCTGTTGCTGTAACTTCATAAACCGCAAGCCCAGATACTGCCAGTGTGCCTTGAAATACCACATTGTTGTCTGTATTTGTATTCTTGCTTACTGCTAAGGATTCGCCGGTCAGCATCGCTTCATTCACAGCAAAATCATTGCTATGAACAATCTTCCCGTCGGCAGCAAGTAAGGAGCCTTCTTCTGAAACGAGAAAATCGCCATTAACTATTTCCTCCGAATTGATCTCTTTTACCTCGCCATCACGGATGACTTTTGTCTTTGTCGCTGTTAGCACCTCAAGCAAGGATAATGCCTTACGACTTCGGTAAGTTTGGAAGAATGAAATCGCAGATACCAAAATAACCGCAGACATCAGAAAGATTGCTTCCGAAAATTCTCCAAGAAGCAGATAGACTGCAGCCGAGGCAATCAACAAGATGAATACGGGCTCTAAAACCGTTTCTTTCAGTATAATTAAGAATTCACTTTGTTCTGTGATCTCATGCGATGGATCTTTTTTTCTTCTATTAACTTCTTCACTACTAAGCCCTTTAAATGGGAATGGATTGTTTGACAAAGTGGATAATTTTAGTGTAGATTCTTATGATAATTAGTCAATATCATTCTGAAAATTTCTTCAGCCTGAACAAATTAATACCTAAATATCGGAAAATAGAAAAAATGAATATACTCAAATATCAGATTTTGTAATTTATTATTATGTGATCATTGTCATTGGGTTAATTGAGGTGGGTCATTTACATCAATTTTCAAATTCGTAGCTTAGTATAAATAACTCTACAGATAAAAATTGTTATAAATATTCGGGATATTAATTATCGGTATGATTTATGTTGTTTCGATAAAATTAAATTTTGAATAAAATCAAACACTTATTATGAAAAAGATCCTGATCACAACCGATTTTTCCTCAAACTCCAAAGCAGGAATCCGCTTTGCCATTCAAATGGCCTCTCAACAGGAATGTGAATTGACCTTTTTTCATTCATACTACATCATGAAACCCACTACATGGGGTGAAAAGACATTCACCAGTTATGAAAATCATGAAGCCACAAAAATTAAAATTAAGCTTGAGAAATTTGTGAGGGGAGTATACACAAGTATGGGTGCTGTTCCAGGTAAAATAAATCATGTGATAACCAGCTCATTTGTAACAGATGCAAATATTATGAAATATGCCCATGACAAAGCGTTCGATTTTATTTGCATCAGCAGAAGAGGTGGAGGCAAAATGAAAAAAATCTTTGGAACCAATACTTCTAACCTGATTCTGCAATCGAAAGTGCCGGTTATAGCTATTCCTAATACATACAAGCAAACTAAGATTAAATCTGTTTTGTATGCGACTGATCTTTCAGCTCTTGAAAAGGAGATGAAACAGGTTGTTGAATTTGCAAATCCACTCGGAGCAGAAATTGAATTGCTTCATTTGAATTATCCATCGGATATTGTATTTAACTCAAAAGTGATTGAGAATATCATTCGTAAATTTCCTAAATCACATATTAAATACAGTCTTGAAAATATTAATCTGCTTTATAATCTGGTTGTAAATCTGCAGGCGGTGATTAAAAAACATAAGCCATCTCTTCTGGTCATGTTTACAGATCAGAATCAGGGTTTTTTCCAAAAATTGTTTCTCTCAAGCAGTACCGCAGAGTATTCATTAAATTCATCAGTACCGCTTCTGGTTTATCCGAAAAAGTAAATTATTTCAGAATGAAGTTCTTTTGTGCCGTCCGGATTTCGGTTTTGTAATTTTATAGGAAAGGCAAAACCTGATTTCTGATAAATTTTTATAATTTAATGGGATAATATCTGGTCTATTTATCTGATCTAATCTAGTAAATTCCTAATGAAGAATCTTCTGTTCAGAATTGCTGCAGTTTTGGGCATCTGCCTTCTGCTTTTAAGTTTTCGTATGTATCTCGCTAAGCCTTCGCAAAGTGACTGGCCTGAATACCTTGGAGGTGCCGATAGAAATCATTATTCTTCACTTTCCAATATCAACATAAGCAATGTTAAATCCCTGAAGCCGGTTTGGGAATTCCATACCGGAGATTCGGGTCAGGTACAATGTAATCCCATCATCATCGAAAACCGTCTTTATGCTGTAACTGCTTCGAATCATTTGTTTGCGCTAAATGCTGCTACCGGAGAGGAATTATGGCGATTTTCTCCGGAAAGGAAAGGTGCTTCGAATGTGAACAGGGGAGTGGCTTATTGGTCGAAAGGTAAGGACAAGCGGATTATGTTTGCTTTTCAAACCTGGTTATATGCGGTAAACGCGCTAACTGGCAAACCTATTCTTTCTTTTGGAAATGGAGGCAGAGTTAGTTTAAAAAGTGGGCTTGGAGAAGAATCAGCAACTAAATTCGTGTCATCCACAACTCCTGGAACAATCTTTGGCGACTTGATTATTATGCCCATGAGACTTGGTGAAGGCACCGGTTCTGCTCCGGGATACATTCAGGCCTTTAATGTCAGAAGTGGAAAATTGGCCTGGGTATTTAAAACTATACCTCATCCAGGTGAACCCGGATATGAAACCTGGCCGGCAGATGCATACAAAAACCCGGCAATTGGCGCAGCAAACAATTGGGCAGGTATGGCTGTGGACAGGAAACGTGGAATTCTCTATGTTCCAACAGGTTCAGCTTCTTTTGATTTTTATGGGGGCAACCGTGAAGGAAAAAATCTCTATGCTAATTCATTAATCGCCCTGAACGCCAAAACAGGAGAATATATCTGGCATTTCCAAACCGTTCATCATGATATATGGGACAGGGATATTCCGGCTCCTCCGAATCTGATTACAATCAATAGAAATGGAAAAAGCGTAGACGCTGTTGCTCAGGTGACTAAATCAGGACATATTTTTGTTTTTGACCGTGTTACCGGAGAGCCTATTTTCCCAATTGATGAGGTTCCGGTACCGCAATCTACGCTCCCGGGAGAAAAAACATGGCCTACACAGCCGATTCCACGTATGCCTAAGCCATTTGCCAGGCAAACCCTGACCGAAGATGATATCACTCATTTTTCGGGGAAAAGAGATTCCCTCTTAACTGTTTTTAGACAGGCAAAATTGGGAGCTTTTGAACCTCTTGATTTTCGGCAGACGCTGATCTTCCCCGGTCCGGATGGTGCCGCAGAATGGGGTGGAGCTGCGGTTGATAAACAAGGCATTATTTATGTCAACTCCAATGAAATGGCCTGGTTATTCAGCCTAAGCCCTAAAAATGAGGTCAAAGCAAATACCTTGAGTTCAGGTAAATCTTTATACCTGAATCATTGTCAATCCTGCCATCGCTCTGATTTTTCTGGTAATCCTCAGAGTGGCTATCCGGCTTTGATTGGGATCAGGGAACGTCTGGGTCGCTCTGTAACGACAAGCCTGATCACCAACGGCAAAGGCTTGATGCCCGGATTTAGCCAAATAAGTGATTCGGAAAAGCAATCTATTGTATCCTATATTTTTGGGGAAGAGAAGGAAGAATTAACTGCTGTGGCTAAAGATGAGTACCCGGATGTGCCATACCGTTTTAACGGATACAACAAGTTTCTGGATGAAAATGGCCTTCCGGCTATTAGTCCGCCATGGGGAACACTGAGTGCCATTGATTTGAATACCGGCGAGCAGCTTTGGCAAATCCCTTTGGGTGAAATTAAAGAACTGACTAAGAAGGGTATTCCTGTAACTGGTACTGAAAATTATGGCGGCCCGCTCGTTACAGCCGGAGGTTTGTTATTCATTGCGGCTACTAAAGACAACACTTTCAGAGCCTTTGATAAAAAGACGGGTAAGTTACTTTGGGAACATCCATTGCCGGCATCGGGTTTTGCAACTCCTTCAACCTATATGGTTAATGGCAAACAATATGTAGTGATTGCCTGCGGCGGAACTAAATTGGGAATGCACAAAGGAGATAGTTATGTTGCTTTTGCTTTGGATTAACCTGGGGAATTGAGTGTTGGGTATTGAGTATTGAGTATTGAGTATTGAGATGAGAGAATCTCTGACAAAACAGACAACGGATATTTGACAATTAGCTGTCTGTTTTTTAATTATCAACTATCAACTATCAACTATCAACTGTCAATTAAGATCAATGACTATCTTAGTGTAAAATTAAAATCCCAAAATGGAATTTGAAGCCACAAAGCTTTCTGATTTAAATATGGAACACCTGATAGGTCTGCTTATCAGTGTTGGTATAGGATTTCTGGTTGGTACAGAGCGGCAATTTTCCAAGGAAGCTAAGGAGCATGAGGAGCAGTTTGCGGGGATAAGAACCTTCACCATGGTTTGTATGTTTGGGTATATATCTGCCCTTATTTCATCTCTGATAGGTACATGGATTTTTGGTGCAACGCTGGTTTGTGTTTTTGCCTTTGTGATCACTTCTTATTATCAATTTTCAAAACTCCCGAGTAATAAAGGTGCAACATCTGAATTTGCACTACTCATTACATTTATGCTTGGCGGTCTTGTATTTCTGGGGATGGTGTTATTTGCGCTGATTGTTATGGTGTTAATGCTTCTCCTATTAACCTTCAGACCGGGTATACATCTCTTTGTAGAGAAACTTAAGCGTCAGGAAATTTTAGCCATTATCCTGTTTGTGGTAATGTCAGCCCTCGTGATTCCTTTTCTTCCGGATGATAATTTTGGGCCCTATGATTTATGGAATTTGAAAGAAATCTGGCAAATGGTTGTCCTGGTGGCAGGCACAAGCCTGGTGGGTTATATGATTGCTAAATTTATGGGAGAGAAGGGCACCATGATTGCTGGCCTGGTAGGCGGCATGGTTTCGAGCACCTCGGTGGCTCTAACTTTTTCCCGTAAAAGCAAAGAAGCAACATCGGCGAACTCATCATTCTATTATGCAATGGGCATCATTAGTGCCTGCACAATTATGTTCCCAAGAGTTCTTTTTGAGGTTTATGTGATTAACTGGGAACTTTTTTTGGAGTTATGGATACCTATACTGATCATTTCTATGGCAGGTTTTGGATCTGCATTCTTGATCTATACCCTTAAAAAGGGTAAGCCAGGTGGCGATGGAATTATCCTCAAAAACCCTCTTGATCTTGCTACTGCCATTAAGTTTGCACTGTTGTATGCTGCAATTCAATGGCTTGTAAAGTATGCCGGTGAAAATTTCGGAGATAACGGAACCTATATTGTGGGAGCAATTTCGGGGATAACAGACGTGGATGCAATTACACTTTCGATGGCTAAAATGGCAAAATCAGGAGGTGATTCTGCTATTGCCGTCAACACAATATTAATTGCTGCATTATCTAACACCCTTGTCAAGTTCATGATTGTTCTCAGCATTGGCAGTGTTGAGTTGCGTAAAACCGCGTTCTTTGGATTTTGTGCAATATTTATTACCGGTTCGGCTTATTTTCTTTTATTCGCCAAATTCTGAGGCTTTTCATTAACATATCTTTTATTTTACAGTCTTCAGGCTAAAGGAATTAATATAATTATTACTTTGCTCATCATATTTTAAACATAAACCGAACATGAAAAAGATATTTTTAATCTCTGCACTATTGATGAGTAATGCTTTCTTAAGCAATGCACAAACTACTCCGGTACCAATGACGCTCTCTACAAATGCTTTTGCTGACGGGACTATTATTCCGGTAAAATTTAGCCAGGCTGCTGCCGGAGCAGCACCTGGTGAAGGAACTTCGCCCGCATTATCATGGGGAAATATACCTGCAGGTACAAAGAGCTTATTACTTCACATGCATGACCTGGATTTTGTACGGAATAAAACTACAGATGATCAGGTTCATTGGCTTGTATGGAATATTCCTGCAAATTCCATAGGTTTTCCTGAAGGACTTCCAAGAGGAGCCAAATTGCCGGATGGCAGTTATCAGATAAGCGTGACCGGTCCGGTTTACCGCGGTCCCGGAGCCGCGGCAAGTGGTCCCTTGCACCATTACATGTTTGAAATTCTTGCTCTTGATATTACACTCGATTTTCCGGCTGTAAATAATGACCCTTTCGATACCAGAGCTAAAGTAATGCAGACCATTCAAGGACATATCCTGGGTAAAGCTGTGATTGGAGGCCTCTTTAAAAGGCCTCAATGATGAGTTTAAACAATTAATAGCCGATGGCGACCATCAGACATTAATAAATTCTCCAAACGCAGACCTGTCTTGTATGCATATCAATAATAACGATACAATTCAAGTTTGGGCAACAGCATACACGTTAATCTGATCCAGATTTACACTGATAATTGTTTTACCATTTTTTAATTTTTCCAATTGTATTTCTCTTTTTAAATCACCCAACTCAGGGCTAAGTAATTGTAATCCTGAGAACTCAGGGCCTCCTGATATTTCAAATTTAATCTGGTTGTTCTTGATCTTTGATTTAATACCGGCTAATATCGGTACACCAGGAACGTCTTTAAGCTCAGCATGAGGGATACCTTCCATTGAGGTATTCATAAAATGAATCACAGGCTTATTCTTGTGCATTCTGATCCTTGCCCCCCAGCCACTATCCCCTGAAATCTGTTTTATTATTGGTTTAAATTTACCTGCTTGTATCAGTTCATTCAAGGGATTGCCTTTACTGGCTGTATTAGTGATCAGTAAATTTTTATACTTCGACCTGAGCAATTTTTCTGAAAGGGCTGTTGTTCTTTTAAAACCTTTTTCATCATGTGTTCCAAAAGGCAGTGCAAGCCAGACTGTTCCGCCTTTGGACAAGTAAGAACTAACAGCATTGAATTGCTTGTCTGATATGCAGCCCGAACCGTCGATAATCACCGGAGATTGTTCCTTGTTTAATGCTGTTTCATCAGCGAGTTCTTCATATCGAAGATAGCGATAACCAATATTTGCATGCACCATACTTTCAGACCAAGCTCTGGCTTTCGTCCAGTGTTCAACACCATTTTCATCCTTAAATCCATTATCCTTACATAACTTATTATTCACAAGCCTTAGCTCCACAATATCATTTCCTTCCCTGATATCAAGATCGCTGTGCTTTATTTCCCATTTATTAGTTGCACTGATTACATCTTCTTGTTCTTTTGCATCAGAAGGGTCTTCCTCCAGTCTTTGATTTAGGGTACTGCTCCAGTTTGCAACACCCCAATAGCGGCTTAGTGCCCAACCAAAATAGCCTCCAATTTCATAAATTGTATAGCTTAAAGCCATTGCTACAGCATTGCCACGCCATTGGGCAATATCTTTCTGATTCATAGCTTCAGCATCCATGTGGACCCAGTTTACTCCTCTGATGTTGGTGCCTACATTCTCAAGCATAAAGAAATCAAGGTGAGGTGCCATCTTTTCAAGATCCAGCGAAATGGCATTCAAAGTAACCGGGCCCGTGCTGGAGCAGCAAGACATCAAAGGCTTATCACCCAATATGCTTTTAACCATTTTAACATGATCAACGATACCATCAGTCTTCATGCTTATCCAGTCCCTGAAAACCGGATTTTGATAATTACCCCATTGTAGCATCGGTTTGCCCGTATCCCCAAAGAAATTTCTGTCGGTAAAAGTTGGAATTTCATGATCATAATCTTTCTTAAACCTATCGCGGCAATGCTTACATCCGCAGGTGGTCAACCCGGCATAATCACACATATCGTCAACCTGCATGCCATCCAAAGGGACTTCTTTCAAAAGCCGTTGGAGATATTTGGCATGCATATCCAGAAAATTTGGATTATTATGACAGAATGCTTCCATTTGGTATTGTCGTGCATAACCTCTGCTGCCATCTCTCAAATCAATTTCGCATATATCATTAAAAAAATGACCTGCGTATTGTGCATGATTTAAAGCCACTTCATCATGAAATAACAATGCATGGTGCCGCTGTCCCTTATGTAGCTTTGCGAATTCTGCCTTATCGCGCGGGCGTTCGGTGTGATTGCATGAATAATGATCCATTAATTTGATATCATATTTATGCAGTTCATCAGCAACATCAGCCATGTAACCATGAAGATGGCCAAAGTAATTCGCGTAGTCGAAGCGAATATGCCAGCCAAAAATGATTGCAGTATCGATCTTTGCTTCTGCAAAAGCGGCTGACCGACGTTTTATTTCATCTTTGATTGACTTTTGAGACCATTGAACTTCATTAAGACCTACCCACCAACTTGCTGTACGACGCGGGATGAAAGGTAATGATGGCCCGGATGAAGTATATTCTGGGATTGTTGCCGGAATAATTGCCTTTTGAACAGTATTTGCCTGAACTTCAGTAAACGTATTCAGAAGTCCGAGGCCAAGGCTACCTAAAGAAACTTTCTTGATAAATTCGCGACGTTCTTTGCTTTCTTTCATGTGATATATCTTTTATAAGGATTATGATTGCTGAATCAGTTCAGGAAATTGCGCAAACATTGAAAAACCGCTGAGTTGGTTGTCTTTGGTATTCCGTACCATTGAGTACCGTTTACGTACCCGAATATAACTATTTTGATAAAATAATTTCTAATTGCTTGAAAATATTCAATAGAATTATTGTCCAATTTATTAACAGTGTTTTGTGCTGGTATAGAGGATTGCCCTAAGTTAATCTTTTGCAAGCTTTCATTTTAAGTTGGAATCTCTTAAAATAAAACCACCCGAATTAGTATTATTGTACTGCAATCCCTTTGCCATTGTGGCTGACATATTGAAAAAAATATTTTTCAGACTAAGGGATTTACTCGTAAATCGGGACCTACTAATACAGGATTATATGGCAAAGAACAAGTACTTCTTCCCTTTTATTATGGTTACCTCACTGTTCTTTATGTGGGGTTTTGTTCATAACCTGGATCCAATACTGATTCCTCATTTAAAAAAATCATTCAGCCTGAATATATTACAGTCATCCCTCGTGGATTCAGCAGTTTTTATTGCCTATCTGCTGGTAGCTATTCCCGCAGGAATACTAATGAAAAAGTATGGGTATAAAACCGGAATTTTATCAGGATTGGTCTTATTTGCAATCGGTTCCTTTTTGTTTATTCCGGCAGCAAATACCCAGGAATATTCATTTTTTCTCGGAGCACTGTTTATTATCTCTTGCGGACTTACAATTCTCGAAACAGCAGCCAATCCTTATGTTTCTTTGCTGGGTGATCCTGAGACAGCAACCAGCCGGCTTAATTTTGCTCAATCATTTAATGGATTGGCGGCCACCATGGCTCCGATCATTGGTGCAAGATTTATTTTAACAGAGGGATACAGCGATGAGGAACTAAATGCAATGACCGAAAGTGCAAGGCAGATTGCACTGGCTTCTGAAGCCTCTACAGTGAAAGTTCCATATTTGGTTCTGGGAAGTTTAATTCTATCTATTGCAGCGATCTTTTATTTTTTGCGCCTTCCAGAAGTGGAAGATAAAGATGAGAGCAAAAGTTTCAATGTATTCCGTGCACTCCGTCACCGGCATCTAACCTGGGCCGTTGTAGCGCAGTTTTTCTATGTTGGTGCTCAGGTATGTGTTTTCAGTTTTTTTATTTTATACGCAGTCGAAGTTGCCGGTATTGATAATGTTCTTGCCGCTGATTACCTGGGCTGGGGCTGCGGATTAGCTTTTATGGTCGGCCGGTTTTTTGGCGTATTTCTGATGAAATTTATTGCTTCTGAACGATTACTGGCTATTTACTCTGCAATCTGTATTTTACTTTGCCTCCTGGCTACCTTCAGTCATGGTTTTATAGCAATTTATGCTGTAATTGGAATTACATTCTTTATGTCAATCATGTTTCCAACAATTTTCTCACTGGGTATTAAGGGCCTGGGAAGTGATACCCAATATGGCAGTAGTTTAATTGTGATGGCTATTTTTGGTGGGGCAGTTTTGCCTCTTCTTTTTGGGTATATTTCAGACCTAACCGGAAAGGTTCAGTACGGTCAGATTGTGAGTTTACTTTGTTTTTGTGTGATCCTCGCTTTTGCGATAAAAGGATATAAAATTGTAAAACCTCAAACTAAAAACTATGCATAGATATTGCCTTGCAGTTGATTTAAAGGATGATCCGAAACTCATTGCAGAGTATGAACTTTGGCACAGAAAGGTATGGCCAGAAATTATTCAGAGTATAAAGTCTTCAGGGATTCTGGATATGGCGATCTACCGTTATTCAAATCGTCTGTTCATGATCATGGAGGTAAATAATGATTTCAGCTTTGAAAAAAAGGCTGCAACCGATCTGGTTGATCCTAAAGTTCAGGAATGGGAGGACTTTATGTGGAACTTCCAGCAGGCTATTCCGGGAGTAAAGGCGGGTGAAAAATGGGTCTTAATGGAAAAAATATTTCAACTATAATTACAAATGATTACTAATTACGAAGAGGGAAAAAAGCATAAATTTCTGCAGATTCATTCACATGATAATGTTCTGGTTGCCTTGCAGGATCTTGCAAAGGGTGAAGAAATATATTTCGGAGGGAAAACGCTGATATTAAGTACTGCTATCGAATCGAAACATAAGTTTGCGCTTGAGTCCTTTAAAAAAGGAGACCGTATTATCATGTATGGGGTTTTGGTTGGTATTGCCAATCAGGATGTTGCTCAGGGAGAGGCCATTACAGTTAACAATGTAGATCATGCATCAAGTGAATATGTTCTTGGTGAGCGCAAGACTCATTGGGATAAGCCCGATAATTCTGCATTTGCCGGTAAAACATTTAATGGATTTTACCGTGCAGATGGCTCAGTAGGAACACGCAATTTCTGGCTGGTTATTCCATTGGTTTTTTGTGAAAACCGGAATGTGAATGTGCTTAAAGAAGCTTTGGATGAAAAATTGGGTTATAAGAAGGTAAAAAGCTATGAAAATGAGGTCGAAAGTTTAATCTCACTTTACAAAACAGGAAAATCAACTGAAGAAATTCTAAATGCCGATCTAATGGCTACTCCAATTGAAGCCAAAAGAACCCGTTTATTTCCAAATGTGGATGGAGTGAAATTCATAACCCACGACATGGGCTGCGGTGGTATCAAGCTGGATGCGGATAGTTTATGCGGACTCATTGCTGGATATATTACCCATCCAAATGTTGCAGGTGCGACGATTCTGAGTCTGGGTTGCCAGCATTCAGAGGTCAGCACCCTGCAGAATGAGATCAGGAAACGCGATCCTCAATTCAGTAAGCCCCTGACTATCCTCGAACAACAGGCCCTGGGTACTGAAACGAATCTGATGCAGGAAGCTTTGAAAAGAACTTTTGCAGGTCTGGTTGAAGCGAACAAAAATGAACGTAAACTAGCACCGATTTCCAAGATATGTATCGGTTTGGAATGCGGCGGCTCAGATGGATTTTCGGGTATTTCTGCTAATCCGGCATTGGGTTATGTTTCTGACATACTGGTTTCTTTAGGCGGATCTGTTGTTCTTTCTGAATTCCCAGAGCTTTGCGGAGTGGAGCAGGAGTTGAGCGACCGTTGTGTGGATGAAGCAACTGCAACCCGTTTTATGCATCTGATGAGTACCTACAATGCAAGGGCGGTAGCAGATGGCTCCGGTTTTTACGCCAATCCATCTCCTGGAAATATTCGTGATGGATTAATCACCGATGCTATGAAATCTGCCGGGGCAGCAAAAAAAGGAGGATCTTCACCAGTAACCGCGGTTCTTGATTATCCTGAAAAGGTTAAAAGTATGGGGCTTAACCTTCTTTGTACACCTGGAAGTGATGTGGAAAGTACCACCGCAGAAGTCGCCGCAGGTGCCAACATCGTCCTTTTTACAACAGGTTTGGGTACCCCGACAGGGAATCCGGTTACACCGGTTATCAAGTTGAGTACCAATACAAAAACATTTCTGAAAATGCCTGATATTATCGATATTAACTGCGGAACGATCATCGACGGTTCGGAGACCATCAAAGAGAACGCTCAGCGCATTCTGGACTATGTGATCAGGGTGGCCAGCGGGGAAGAGCAGCCTAAAGCTATGCAATTGGGTCAGGACGATTTTATCCCATGGAAACGTGGTGTTTCATTATAATTTTATCAAATTTTAAATAATATGTTCAGCTTAAAAGGAAAAACAGCAGTAATTACAGGAGGTGGAAGTGGTATTGGAAGAGGGATCGCAATGGTGTTTGCAGCTCAGGGTGCCAAAGTGAAGATCGTGGAATTGAATCAGGATGCAGGACTTGCAGTAGTAAAAGAGATCACAGATAATGGCGGGATAGCTTCTGCACATGCATGTGATGTATCAAAACAGAGTGATGTGCTATCCCTGTTCAATAGTATCGGTAAAATCGACATCCTGGTTAACAATGCAGGTATTGCGCATGTAGGAAGAGCAGACACGACTTCTGAGGCGGACATGGACCGAATCTATAATGTCAATGTAAAAGGAGCTTACAATTGTCTTTTTGCCGCTATTCCATTGATGAAGAAAAGTGGGGGGGGAGTTATTCTAAATCTGGCATCTATCGTAGCAATTGTGGGTGTATCTGATCGCTTTGCCTACTCAATGAGTAAAGGTGCAATCTATGCAATGACACTTTCTGTTGCTAAAGATTACCTTGCTGATAATATCCGTTGCAACAGTATCTCGCCTGCGAGGGTGCATACTCCATTTGTAGATGGATTTATTGCCAAAAATTATCCGGGTCAGGAAAAGGAGATGTTCGAGAAATTGTCTAAAACGCAGCCGGTTGGAAGAATGGCAACACCGGACGATATCGCGGCAATCGCATTATACTTATGTTCAGATGAAGCCAGTTTCGTAACCGGAAATGATTATCCGATCGATGGTGGATTTATCAAGCTGAACAGCTAATTTTTATATTACAAACAATGCCTAAGGGCTTTTTTATTTATACGGATGGATCATTTTTGTAAATGCATCAAGGATCAATCAAACAAAATTCAATACTGAAATGAAATTAATCAGATGGGGGAAACCCGGACATGAAAAAACAGGTGTAATTATCAATGATGTAAAATATGATACCTCTGCTTTTGGTGAAGATTACAATGAGGCATTTTTCGAAAAAGAGGGGCTAAATCGTCTGGCCGTATTTTTGAAGGCAAATGAAGGTAAACTGAATGCAATCAGTGATGATGAGCGCCTGGGTTCTCCGGTTGCCCGTCCTTCTAAAATCCTTTGTATTGGTCTGAACTATGTAAAGCACGCAGAGGAATCGGGAATGGCTATTCCTGCCGAGCCAATTCTTTTCATGAAGTCAACTACCTCATTGGTAGGGCCTTTTGACGATATTGTCATACCGAAGAATTCAGTAAAATCAGACTGGGAAGTAGAACTGGCCTTCGTAATTGGTAAAAGAGCAAGTTATGTTTCTGAAGCAGAAGCTATGGATTATGTAGCAGGATATTGCCTTCATAACGATGTTTCTGAGCGTGAATGGCAGTTGGAACGTGGTGGTACCTGGGACAAAGGGAAAGGCTGCGATACATTCGCGCCGGTTGGTCCGTTTCTTGCGACTAAAGACGAGATCGCTGATCCGCATAAATTAAGACTATGGTTAAAACTGAATGGTAAGATCATGCAGGATAGCAATACTGACGATCTGATTTTCAATATTCCTTTCCTCGTTTCTTACCTAAGTAATTTCATGACGCTTCTTCCGGGTGATATCATTTCAACCGGAACTCCTGCAGGTGTGGGATTAGGTTTCAAACCGCCAATTTTCCTGAAGGATGGGGATGTAATTGAGTTGGGTATCGACGGGCTGGGCGAATCAAGACAGGTTGCTAAAGCCTATGCTAAAGCTTGATTCACATCAGCATTTTTGGAAATTTGACCCAATTAGAGATAACTGGATCACTGAGGAAATGGAGGTTATACGTCATGACTTCCTTCCTCCTGATCTTAAACCATTGCTTGACGCCAATGGGATAAAGGGCTGCATTGCGGTGCAGGCCGAACAGTCGGAGGCTGAAACTGATTTCCTCCTCGCTCTGGCTGAAGAATATGATTTTATTAAAGGAGTGGTGGGTTGGGTGGATCTTGGTTCTCCGAAAATTCATGAACGGCTCGAATATTACTCCCAATTCTCAAAACTCAAAGGATTCAGGCATATTCTGCAGGCCGAACCTGTAGAATTTATGCTCAAACCCGAATTTCAACGAGGAATTGCGGCTTTAAAGGATTACGATTTTACCTATGATATTCTCGTGTATCCTCTTCACTTAGGCGTCATTCCTGATCTGATCGGAGCGCATATGGATCAGGCATTTGTGATCGATCACCTCGCAAAACCTGATATAAAAAATGGTGTTTTCAACAATTGGGAATTCGAATTGAAACAAATCGCTTCTTTTAAAAATGTTTTTTGCAAACTTTCGGGCATGATTACCGAAGCTGATTTGAAATACTGGAAAAAGGAGGATATCTTTCCCTACATGGATAAAGTTTTTGATTTTTTTGGGGCAGAGCGGCTGATGTTTGGCAGCGACTGGCCGGTATGCAAATTGGCAGGTGAATATGATGTGGTTTGCGGATTGGTTGAGGAATATTTGGGTAAGTTGAGCATAAGAGAGCAAGAGTTGGTTTGGGGGAAGAATGCCGAACAATTCTATAAACTTTAGTACATTTCGTCTGTCAATGGCAGAGTGCTTCTGAGATGGTCATAGCACTGACTAAAGGGAATTTCCTCTGGTTGGTGTTTTCACCGACCAGGAGATAATGAGTGTACTTATGGTACGGTGATAACACCGACCAGAGGGGATTCTGCTTAATAAAAAGTAAACGAATGGATTTAAAATTAAAAGATAAAGTAATTCTGGTCAGCGGTGGTGCCAAGGGCATTGGTGAGGCTATTGTCAAAGTTTTGGGTTCCGAAGGTGCCATTCCGGTGATCATTGGCCGAAATGAGGCCGATAACCTGAAAGTACTTGCAGAACTTGAATCTGAGGGATCTCAGGCTTTTCAGATTAAGGCCGAATTAACCAAACCTGAAGAATGTGAGAAGGTGATCAAATTGACATTGGAAAAGTTCGGTAGGATTGATTCATTGGTAAACAATGCCGGGGTGAACGATAGCGTCGGATTGGAGAACGGTTCTTACGAAGGTTTCGTAGCCAGCTTGCATAAGAATGTGATTCATTATTATTTATTGGCCCATCATGCCTTGCCATCACTCAAAAAATCCAAGGGAGCTGCGATTGTAAATATCAGTTCGAAAACTGCTGAAACGGGACAAGGAGGAACTTCGGCTTATGCAGCAGCGAATGGGGCCCGCAATGCCTTAACCCGTGAATGGGCGGTTGAATTATTACCCCTTAGCATTCGTGTTAATTCGGTAATTGTTGCAGAATGCTGGACCCCCTTATACGAAAGCTGGATCAACACCCTTCCAAACCCTGAAGAAAAACTGAAAGATATTGTCAGTAAAATACCCTTAGACCAGCGCATGACCACCTCGAAGGAAATCGCCGATACCGTTGCTTTTTTACTTTCAGAGCGATCTTCGCACACCACCGGGCAATTAATTCATGTTGATGGGGGGTATGTGCATTTGGACAGAGCCATTGGGTAAAGCTTAAAGCATAAAGCTAAAGTTCCATTTTGACCGTCATTCCGAATGCAATGAGGAATCTGTTCAAGAAGGCTTAAATTTCTTTTTACCCTATTTCCCATTCCCTTTTTTCCATTTTTATAATTAAACTCCACCCCCTTCCCCCGCCAGC